>NZ_JACJSC010000032.1 GCF_014697575.1 Planktothrix sp. FACHB-1365
ATAAAATTAATATTCTTTCTCTAATTTGAGCATTTTCATTTTCATTCATTTCTTTAAGTAATTTTCTTTTTTGCTCTTTAGACAGATGATTTTTGGCTGGCATTGGGGGTTATATTCCTAAAAATACTTAATCTTTTATTATACAATCAAGCTGCGTAGCAGCTTAAAACAGAATACAGCAGTGATTCTTTCCCCCCTCCTCCTCTTTTCCCCCTCCCCCTTGTCCCCTTGTCCCCTTGTCCCCTTGTCCCCTTGTCCCCTTGTCCCCCTCTCCCCCTGCTTTTGTCCTGATTCCCCTTCCGAGCCTTTGTAGGATCTAGTTAATCCTAAATTTGGGTTTGCAAACAGTCTGGGCTGGTTTATAATGAGGGGTGACACCCCTCATGGGTTAAACCCATCTTTTAAGGGCAACTGATTTAAGGATCTCAGTCTGTTAATCCAGTTGTACTCCCCCAAAAGATAGCAGTTTGACACCAGAACGGTTCAATCAACCCTGTTCTATCAATTATTTGGTTGTGGGTAACTATGAAAAACTTTATGGTAGACGAAGACTTTCCGGCTGTTGATTTTATTCAATCCTTAGAATTAGAAACTCCTATTGATTGCGAATCTAATTCATCTGAACTTGTTGTTTATCCTCAACGAGAAGACCAAAAGATCGATCCAGAATTGACCGTTAAAGCCTCAACCGAAATTCGATTAGCCTTAGAAGAATTAAATTGTTTTGAAGTCGTTGAAAATCAATTTCAACATTGGGGAATTACGTTTCATAATGCGATCGCCTTACAACCCTCTAATCCCGCTTTTGTCTTAAAACCTGCCACAACAGTCATTATGGGTGCACCCAAAGGGGGAGTCTTAGAAATTAACTTTAAATATCCCGTTCAGCAAGTCTCTGGACTGATTACCAGTTCTCGCGCTACCGTTTTATGCGCCTATGATGCCGAAGGTAAAAAAGTAGCAGAAACCCGGATGAATGTCTCTCCTCATCTCAATACCGATTCCCTAAATTTCCCGAATGCTCAATTAGAATTAAGGGAATTAAATATTAACAAAATTATCTTTGAAACCTTTGATGGTCAATTGATTTTACATCATCTTCAGGTGAAATTCTAACCCTTAATTCCTCAAAATCCCTTCGGTGGTTTTCTGGTTCGAGAATTTGTAAGCCTTCTAATAACGCTTCACGCACAAGGGGTTCATTTTCTTGGTATAACATCAGTTGAAAATACTCAACAATATGAGTTTTATTAATGCCTTGAAAGGACTGAAGAGTCGGTAAAGGTTGCCACCGTTGCGCCTCTAATAATAATTGTCGATTTCCTGAACGTTGGGGAGAATGCTGAAAGGAATCAGTGATTTGACGCACAGCAATCAAGCGTTTCAGGGGATTATCTTGAGTTAAATCTCCCAACCATTGGTTCAGTTGAGATTGAACGTTATTATATTTTTGTTGATACCATTGCCACAAAATCAAGCTTAAAATTCCCAAAATCCCTAAATTTTGTCCGATTAGACTTAAAGCCATTTCAGGACTTTCAGCACTTGTCCAAAGGGATAGAGAAAGATAGAAGAAAATACAAGAACTGACCCCACTACCAACTGTCAAGAACAACTGACGCTGAGAAGGTTCCAACCGTCGATACCAGTTCCACCCCTGGAAATTAATCGGAAGTTCCCGCAGATGGTAAACCCAAGCCATTACCCCCACAGCCAAAGCCGTTGAAAATAAAAGTTTACTATTCCACCATCCCCAAATCCCGAAACCTATTAGCAGGAATAACCAAGTTTTCAAGCGTTCAGACCGACGTTGGCGTAACCGCTTCCAAGGTTTAACAAGACGAGTGAATTGCAAGGGGGGTGTCAGGGAAAAATGCTCAGACGGAATAACCGTCCGATTCCTAGAATATAATAGCCTTTGGACTTGATGCAGGACGTGTTGACTCAGAGTGGATAGGCTAATCCGAATTAGCTGAAGATGATCAAGAGTTTTACTGACTTTATCCATACTGAACATCCAAACCAAAGTATTGTATTATGTGATCTCAAATTTGATCTAAAATTAGAGTGGTATTAACGATAGTTTATGTCATTCTGTCGCATCATTTCGGATTGATACAAGATCAACCTCGGTTAAGATAGGATGAATCTTAACTTTGAGGCTTTCAATTAAGTTTTTTTCACCAAAACTTAATCCGAATCAACTTAACCCACTCAACCGTCTAACTCCAACGAGTAATAACACCTATGTCTAATCTACAAAACCAATTCACGGTTCATTTTTGGGGAGTAAGAGGGAGCATCGCGTGTCCGGGTTCGGAGACCGTGCGCTATGGCGGAAATACGCCCTGTATTGAAATGCGAGTGGGTACGGAACGATTGATTTTTGATGGAGGTACGGGGTTACGAGTCTTGGGACAATCCCTCCTCGCTCAAATGCCGGTTACAGCCCATTTATTTTTTACTCATTATCATTGGGATCATATCCAAGGATTTCCCTTTTTTGTTCCGGCTTTTATTAAAATTAATACGTTTTATATCTATGGTACAATTGCTCCCGATGGTTCAACGGTGCAGCATCGTTTAAATGATCAAATGCTCCATCCTAATTTTCCCGTTCCGTTACAAATTATGGGAGCCGACTTAAAATTTGTCGATATTTCGGTGGGTAATTCGATTAATATTAATGATGAAATTACTGTAGAAACAGCGTTATTAAACCATCCCGGTGAGGCGGTGGGGTATCGAGTGAACTGGCGAAACTATTCAGCGGCTTATGTCTCGGATACAGAACATTTTCCTGATCACTTAGATGAAAATGTGTTATTTTTAGCTCGGAATGCTGATGTTTTAATTTACGATGCTACCTACACGGATGAAGAATATCATGCCGAAAAAACCAGTAAGGTAGGTTGGGGACATTCCACTTGGCAAGAAGCTGTTAAAATCGCTAAAGCCGCCAAGGTAAAACGGTTAGTGATTTTTCATCATGATCCCCTTCATAATGATGATTTTATGGATAAAATTGGCGAACAAGTCGCCGAACAGTTCCCCAATAGTTTAATCGCACGGGAAGGATTATCGATTCAGTTAAGTTCTCCCTTGAATGTCATCAATCCTACACAAGTACAAGCCGTTACCCGAAATTTGTAAGGGTTTCACCATATTTTTTAATCCGGGCGATCGCAGAAATCCAAATTATGTCAAAATGTGAAGCGTGTGGATAACATCATCGCTTGATACCGTATTAACGCCCACTGCCATTGCTTTGGGAAACTTTGATGGCTTACATCGTGGCCATCAACAGGTGATTCAGCCGATTTTAAAGCGACACTCACCTTTAGATTCCCGACAACGGACAGAGATGCTTTTAACGAACCCCGTCACCCTGTTGACGTGGGATAGAGGGCTGTTGGATAACAATTTAGAAGAATCTCAACCCTGTTATAGTACAGTGGTCACGTTTCATCCCCATCCTCAAGAATTTTTTACAGGTCAACCCAAAAAGTTACTCACCCCCTTAGATGAAAAAGCGGAATGGTTAAAAAAAATGGGGGTAGAACAATGGGTGTTGTTACCGTTTGATGAACAAATGGCAACCTTAAGTCCGAGGGAATTTGTTGAAAGAATTTTAATTCAAAAATTGCAACCCCGTTGTATTAGTGTAGGATTTGATTTCCACTTTGGAAAAAAGCGAACGGGAACAGTAAAGGATTTAGAAAAAATTGCCGGACATCACGGAATTAAAGTTAAAACAGTTCCTTTATATTTATGTGAAAATGGCGAACGGATTAGCAGTTCAGAAATTCGCACGTCTTTAGAAAAGGGTGCAATTCATCGCGCCAATCAATTATTAGGAAGATCCTATCATTTGGTCGGTTCAGTGGTTCAAGGTCAACAGTTAGGACGAACTATTGGATTTCCGACTGCTAATTTACACATCCCCCCAGAAAAATTCCTCCCTCGGTATGGGGTTTATGCGGTGAAAGTCTCAGAAACAGAAAATAATGCTAATTTGGGGTTGGTAAATCATCCGGCGGTGATGAATATTGGCTGTCGTCCAACGGTCGCAGGTCAAAGCGTCACTGTCGAGGTTCATTTATTAAATTGGTCAGGAGATTTATATGGAAAAACCTTAAAGGTTAGCCTGGAAGAATTCTTGCGACCGGAACAGAAATTTGCCTGTTTAGATGATCTTAAAACTCAAATTAAGGCGGATTGTTTACAAGCCAAGGAGATACTAGACCCAACGTAGAGACGAGCCACGGCGCGTCTCTCTCTCTCTTTCACCCAGGATTATAATTAACACCATTGCATTTTGTCTTACTATCAATAAAAATATCCCATGAAACAAAGAATTGAACATCTAAAACACAATTTAAGCCGGACAATTGTAGGGAAAGAAGATGCCATTCGGTTAACCTTAGTCGCCCTATTAGCGGGAGGTCATGCGTTATTAGAAGATGTACCCGGCGTGGGAAAAACCTTATTAGCAAAATCCCTCGCTCGTTCCATTGCGGGACAATTTCAACGCATTCAATGTACACCGGATTTATTACCCACAGATATCACCGGGACGAATATTTGGAACCCCCGCACGGGAGAGTTTGAATTTCTCCCAGGGCCAATTTTTACTAATATTTTATTAACCGATGAAATTAACCGAGCGACGCCTCGAACTCAGTCCGCCTTATTAGAAGTAATGGAAGAACGACAAGTCACCGTTGATGGAGTTTCTCGGTTAGTTCCTAAACCCTTTTTTGTGATAGCAACTCAAAACCCGATTGAATATCAAGGGACGTTTCCCTTACCGGAAGCGCAAATGGATCGATTTTTATTATCCTTAACATTAGGATATCCCAGCGAAGGGGAAGAATTGCAAATGTTACAACGATTATCAGATGGGGTAACGGTAGATGATTTAGAACCTTGTATTTCTCAGGATGAAGTTTTGGAACTGCAAAATTGGTGTCATCAAGTTAAGATAGAAACCTCCTTACAACAGTATATTCTAAATTTAGTTAGAGCGACAAGAGAATCAGATGAAATCACATTAGGGGTGAGTCCTCGCGGCGCTATTTCTTTACATCGAGCCACACAAGCTTTAGCTTTTTTATTAGGAAGAGATTATGGCACACCCGATGATGTGAAATATCTCGCACCTCATGTCTTATCCCATCGTTTAATTCCAGCCGGAGGAAGACGGTCAAAAACAATTATTGAACAGTTATTAAGGACAATTGCCATACCCTAGTCGTGAGCCCTTCAGGGCTCTTTAGGAAGCACCCATTCGAGTTGTAACTTCTTTAGCCTCCAAGATGCTTATTTCTTGCAGTCCTGTTAGAATAATGAGTGAGGAGCGAATGCTGTAGGAAATAATTTTGTCAGCACCCCGCTCTAAAGAGAGTGGGCTATGCGCGGAGCGCAGGCTTCGCCAACATGCCTCCTCTTTGGATAGCTGACCAGCCTGAGCCTAACGGCTACGTTATCGGCAAGCGTTCAAGAACCCACCAATAGATGCGTAGCTAGTCTGTTGCTCTGGAACTTAAAAGTTAAACAGTTTTACGAGGGGTAAAATAGTGCTTTTGAGGTAGTTACCGACCGATAACATTGGCGTTCGCGTAGCGTGTGCGAAGCACTCAGCTAACATTACCCTAGTAATAGGAGTGGGAGAAATCCCAAAAAAACCGGGAATCGGCAAATCAAAAAATTTTTGTCGGTTCCCAATCCAATATTCACGGGGAATAAATTCCCCTGAGCGGTCACTGAGCCTGTCGAAGTGTCGTGTTTCCTCTCAGGTCTGAAGACGCTGAGTTTCCACACTCTCATCCTACTTTTATGACGATTGTGATTAACCTATCTCCAGAATTAGAAGAACAATTACGTCAGAAAGCGGCCCTTGATGGGCAGGATATCAACGTAGTTGCTGCCAATCTTTTAGCAAACATCCTCAAGTGGGAGGCACAAGATTCGGAGGAAGCCATAAAAGGTATTCAGCAAGGGCTGGATGATTTTGAGGCAGGAAATTCCCGCTCTTTCAATGAATTTGCGGATGAACAGCGTCGTAAGTACAACTTGCCAGCATGACATACCGCATTGAGATTTCAAGTGTAGCGGAAGCAGAGGCTGATAGCGCGTTTCTGCGTTTATCGCAGGTTACATCTGTTGCTCAAGCGAGTCAATGGTATAGCGGACTACTCAAGGTTATTGAATCCTTATCGACGATGCCAAAGCGGTGTAAACTTGCGAGAGAAAATGAGTATTTTAGCCAGGAAATTCGGCAGCTTCTCTATGGGCAAAGCCGTAATTCTTATCGAATCTTATTTACTGTTTTGGAAGAAACATCTACAGTTCGTATTCTTCATATTCGGCATTCCTCGCAACCAGTGATTGGTGAAGCGCCAGACGATTAAGGACAATTGCCATACCCTAGTAGTGAGGCGTTCACGCCTCTTTAAAATGAGTTCAAGCTATCCCCATAGAATTATTGACATCAATCCAGAATTATAGCAACCGCTAGGCGTGGTTAGGACATACAATTTCGGGAGTTTGATGCAGAAGTTTTCCGTATATCGTAACGACACAGGATTAGTAGGTTTGACACTCTCAGGTCTGAAGACGCTGAGTTTTCAAGCTCTCAGACTTATGTTATAATTAGGACTAATACTTTTGACTTAAAGCCTGCTCTAGTAGTCCCTAATGGAGATAAAATTGTGAGTCTTGTCTGGGAGTGCGAGTCCCCACCACTTAGAAAAGATGCAACAGGAGCAATTCGGGTTGGTAACTCAAGGGTTCTGCTGGAACTGGTGATCCGAGGATTTCAGGATGGTGCTTCTCCAGAAACCATTGTGCAAAGATACTCAACACTTTCTCTGTCTGATGTTTACATCACAATTGGTTATTATCTTCGGCATCAGCAAGAAATAGAATCCTATCTGAACGAGCGCGAACAGCTAGCAGAATCCGTTCATCAACGATTTTCAGAAATTCAGCCTGATCTGAGCCTGATTCGATCCAGACTTTTAGCACAACAAACTCCCTAAGCAAAGACGCATAGTAGTGAGTGTTTACCGTTGTTAAGCTATGACTGAACTACTTTGACAAGCGATTGCTCAAATTGAAAAACTTCCACCTGATCAGCAGGATGCGATCGCTGCTCGATTTTTGGCAGAATTGCAAGACGAGCAAAAATGGGAAAATCGTTTCGCTACCACGACAGACGATCAATGGGATCAGATGGCGGCAATGGTGCGTCAGGAGATAGGGGAAGGTGAAACCGTTCCACTTGATAAAATTTTTCCCAGACAAAAATGAAATCAAGTGTCACAAAGTCATTGTATAGTTAGATTATATCTCACTCATTGCTGGGCATACTTTGAGTAAATCATTATCTCATTAGCTAGATTTTCTTATGAAAGAACTTTTTCCTGGTTACTTCAGACGTACCGAAGAAGAATGGAAGACCCTATGGGATGGAGCAACTATTGTTTTAGATACAAATTTTTTATTAGATCTTTACCGATATTCTGAAGGAACCCGAAGCGAAATCCTTGAACTTCTGTCCTCTATTCAAGATAGATTGTTCATTCCTTACCAAGTAGCCTATGAATTCATGAAAAATAGACTAGGGGTTATTGTAGAGCAAGGACGAGCGTATGAGCAAGCAATTTCAACCCTCAGAAACATTGATAATGACTTCAATAATAATAAAAGACACCCATTTATTACACCCTCTCTTCTTCAAAAACTTAATGAGCTAATTACGAATTTAGTTGATAATTTAGCGGTTGGGAAAGATTTATTTGATGAATTATTGACGAGAGATACAATTCTGGATGACATCAGTAATTTGTTTAAAGATAAAATTGGGAATCAATTTGAAGCAGAAGACCTTGAAAAGCTTTATATAGATGGTGAAGAACGATATAAACGTTCTTTTCCCCCAGGCTACAAGGATAATGCTAAACCTGTACCTGACAAATTCGGCGATCTCATAATTTGGAAAGAGATAATAGCTTTAGCCCAGGATAAAAAATGCCCAATTTTATTTATTACAAGTGACTCTTCAGAAGATTGGTGGTGGATTTTTCATGGAAAAACAATAGGCCCAAGACATGAACTTGTCAAAGAAATCAGATCTGAGGCAAATGTTGATTTCCATATCTACTTACCAGATAGTTTCATTCAACATTCTGCCAAATATTTAGAAAGCTCAGTAGAGCAACAAGTGCTTGACGAGATAAAAGAGATTAGTAAACAGCCAAAGGAAGTGCTAGTTAGCTCTGTCACTACTTCTGAGTTTGATGACGATTTGGGAGATGAAATTTCTGAAGAAAACTTCTCAATTTTTCCCGAAGCCAATTTCTCCGAATCAGATCGGATTCAACCTTCTCTTATGAATCCTTCTCTTGAAGATGCTAGAAGGTTAATGATTCGAGCAATGAGGATTTTTATTAATGAAAATAAGAAAAATATAGTACCTAAAGCAGGTTTGAAGACTTTAATGAAGAGGTTAGATCCAACATTCGATGAGAGCAATTATGATTTTGCCTCGTTCACGTTGTTTCTGGGCAATTTTCCTAATGACATAATTACCTTAGATAATTACTCAGGAGGACACGTGGCTTTATTTAACCGATTGCATAACGAGTAAATTGGCGTTTAAAAGGGGAATGAAAACCCAGAATAATATCGGAAGTCGGGACACCCATTTCAACTAATCTCTCGGCAACGGAGTCTTCTGTCCCGTTATATTGAATCCAAATTTTGCCATCTTCAATATCAAAGTGCACCTTTAATAACTGGAGGTTATTGTCGCCCATAAGCAGGTATATAAGAGCAAGAGGTAAACTATAGATTGAAAGCTGGCGGTGAAAACTTATGAAGTTGACTGTGAAACTTGACCGTGACGAAGATGGGGTTTGGATTGTAGAATGCCCTAGTATTCCTGGTTGTATCAGCCAAGGTCAAACTAGGGAAGAAGCTCTCCAAAATATCAGGGATGCTATTACCGCCTGCCTTCAAGTTCGCGCAGAGCGTGGGCTACCGCTTACGATTGAAACTCCCCAAGTAAAGGTGAATAATGAATGCACAACTGATGATTCAACCCTCCTCTTTTATTGATGCTGGAATTCAAATCAAGCCAGTTCGAGGATTGTTCTTATTCAAATTTAGCGAAGATCTGCAAGAGCGACTAGAGAGTCTGAACGAGAAACAGCGAGAGTCGCAGTTGACACGCGATGAAGTAGTAGAGTTGACTGGAATTTTGGAACTCGACCGAATTTTCACGCTGCTCAATGCAAAAATTATTGCTGAGTCTATGTAGGTATGGCGATTTCAAAAAAGATTCGGCAACAAGTTCGAGAACGGGCTAAGTATTTGTGTGAATACTGTCACTCTTCCGAAGAAGCCAGTGCAGCCCGGTTTGAAATTGATCACATCCAGCCGCAATCGCGTGGAGGAGCAAATACATTTGAAAATTTGGCTTTGGCTTGTCAGCGATGTAATAGCTACCGTTACAACTTTACAGAAGGAACTGACCCAGAATCTCAAGTTTCTACTCATTTGTTTAACCCACGACTGGATCAGTGGAATGAGCATTTTGTTTGGGAGAAGGGCGGTCTGGTGATTCGAGGCAAGACTTCAATTGGACGTGCAACGTGTGATCGCTTAGATTTGAACGACCAAGAGCATAATGAGGGGGCAATTGTTAAAGCACGTCGTCTTTGGATTCATGGCGGTTGGCATCCACCATCCGATGATGCTATTGAATCTTAACTCAGATAGAAGGGCGGTTGCAGCGACATAACACTGCGTTGGTGCGGACGGTACAAAGGTTATTGGTCGGTATTCGAGCTTATCTACCGCCGCTGATCTCTGCCGTTATCTCCCATCCTAAACTACACTAACTCAATGGAGTTGCAAGTTCATCCTTGAGAAAATCAATAAAGCATCTTAACTTGGGGGGTAAAAATCTTCTTCTTGAATCTAAATTTAACCGATTGCATAACGAGTAAATTGGCGTTTGAAAGGGGAATGAAAACCCAGAATAATATCGGAAGTCGGTACACCCATTTCAACTAATCTCTCGGCAACGGAGTCTTCTGTCCCGTTATATTGAATCCAAATTTTGCCCTCTTGAATATCAAAGTGCATTACAGGGCCAAATACTCGCTTATCTCCTTGCCAACCGACATAGGCGAGTTGATAATGGTCATGTTCACTATCAAATATTAATTCTGCCTTTACCGTATCCGTAGTCATTGCAATCTGAGCGTGTTCGGTCAAAATTTGTTTAATATATTGGCGATAATATTCTACTTTATCCATTGCTTAATTTCCTCCAATTTGGGATTGTAAATTATCAACCTGACTTGATAACGTCTCAAAGCACGTTGGATGAAAGCAAGTTGAAAAAAATCTTCATAAGTTTCAGAAGGAATTGCTAAATAAACAATCCGCTCAGGTTCTTGTTCTTCAAGAGCCTGACAATAGTTAAGATATTGCCCCAAGGCCGTATGAAAGGCACTAATATCAGAATCTCCAATAAAGCTTTTAATTTCTACAGCAATTTTTTCAGAATCTCGTTCTGCGCCGATGGCACTTTCTGCCGCTAAATCAATTTGTAATTTAACAGCTTCACTAATACGAATCGTTAAAGGGTCATGAGTAATATTCCATCCATCTTTGATCAAGGCATTTCTAACCTGTTGATGGAAAATATCTTTAGCCATTGTGGATGCTGTCATCCTGATCAAGATTAACTTTAGTTTATCATAAAATCCCCGGAAAGTCTATTTATGTAGCAATACCCTAATTGGGGAGGCGTGAACGCCTCTTTAAGATGTGCTAAAGCGCAACAACTTCTACTGTAGTGAGCCCTGAAGGGCTCTATTGTTTGCCTTGGCATAGCAAAATCGGGGCTAAATGTGTTAGGGTTAAGTTATATTTTTATCAAAATTATTTGACAAAACGTCAAATAGGAAAACATTAAGAAATTCCAGTGAAACTAAGTTTAAAAACTCGAATCAAGTTAAATTACTCATCGATGAACTGATCGAGATAAACATGGAATTTTTGTCCGATACTGTGGTTTTGTCACGGATTCAATTTGCCTTGACTGCAATTTTCCATATGCTATGGCCAGTGCTAACAACTGGAATGGCAATTTATTTAGTCATTGTTGAAGGCTTATGGCTAAAAACTCGCAATCGAGACTATTATTATCATGCTCGATTTTGGTCAAAACTCTATGTGCTTAACTTTGGAATTGGCGTAGCATCCGGCTTACCAATGGAATTTCAATTTGGCACAAACTGGGCGCCCTTTTCAGAAGCCGTCGGAGATTTTTTTGGTAGTATTTTAGGCTTTGAAGGCTCGATGGCGTTCATGCTAGAAGCCGGATTTTTAGGAATTATGCTATTTGGCTGGGAACGAGTTAATCCCCGGATTCATTACCTAGCAACTATCATGGTCGCATTTGGGGCGAATCTTTCTACCTTCTGGATTTTAACCGCTAATTCCTGGTTACAAACGCCATCGGGGACAGAATTAATTAATGGAAAATTTATCGTTAATGACTACTTTCAAGCCATTCTAAATCCGTTTATGGCGAAAAGTTTTCTCCATATGTTTTTCGCCACCCTAGAAACCTCCCTATTTGTAATTGGTGGAATTAGTGCTTGGTATATTCTGAATCAACGTCATCCTGCTTTTTTTGCTAAGTCTTTCAAAATTGTCTTAGCGGCGACGATTGCAGTCACTCCCCTACAAATTTATATTGGGCATTTAAGTGCTGAACAAGTCTATCATTATCAACCGACTAAATTAGCAGCAATAGAAGCAAAATGGGAAACGACTCCCGCCGGAGAAACTGCTGATTGGACGCTGTTAGCCTTCCCGAATGAAAAAGCCCAAAAAAATGATTGGGAATTGTCAATCCCCAACGGTTTAGGATATGTATTAGAGTTTAAAAAACAACTCTCTGAACCCGTTTTAGGATTAAAAGCTTGGAAACCTGAAGACCGTCCTCGGATGGTGGGATTGATTTATTATGCCTTTCGGATTATGAGTGGAATTGGTTTCTTTTTAGCAGGTTTAATGCTAGTCAGTGTATTTCAATGGTGGCGAGGAAAATTATCAGCTTCAGAAATTTCTCAACAACGTTGGTTATTACGCGCTTGGTTGTTCGCCGCACCTTTGGGATATATTGCAGTTGAATCCGGTTGGATTGTGCGTTGTGTGGGACGACAACCCTGGACAGTTTATGGACAAGTTCGCACCGTTGATGCAGCGTCTCATTTACCACCAGGAGAGGTTTTAGGCTCGTTATTAGTATTTACAACAATTTACACAATTTTATTGATTTCTGCCCTCTATTTTGGGAGCAAAATTATTCGCCAAGGGCCGAATTTACAACTCTCAATTCCTGGGGAAGAAAAACAGGCATTAGAGACAACTCCAGCGACCCATATCCCTGATAGTCGCCCCTTAGAAACTCAACAATAGGAGAATTATGGACAGTTTAACGCATTTTTTGGATCAGGTTTGGTTTGTAATTCTAGCTTTGTTTCTACTTTTATATGTAATGTTAGATGGGTTTGATTTAGGGGTAGGAATTTTATCTCTCACCAGTTCTGATGAACAACGTCGCAGTATTTTGATGACCAGTTTGGGCAATGTTTGGGATGCCAATGAAACTTGGTTAGTGTTAATGGGGGGTGCTTTATTTGGGGCGTTTCCTTTAGCTTATGCTACTATCCTCAATGCTCTTTATATTCCCATTTTTGGGATGATTTTTGGATTGATTTTTCGGGCGGTGGCTTTTGAGTTTCGAGAACACGCAGACAACAAATTACTCTGGAATTTTGCTTTTGGGGCGGGGAGTTTTTTGGCTGCACTTTCTCAGGGATTGGCATTAGGAGGAGTTTTACAAGGGATTGCGGTAGATGAGCTTGGACATTTTACTGGGGGAATGTGGGATTGGTTAGATTGGCGATCGCTATTGGTGGCATTAACTTTAATTCAAGGTTATGTTTTAATTGGCTCTACCTATTTAATCATGAAGACTGAGGGAGAGTTGCAAATAATCCATTATCGCACCGCTAAACTGGCAGCTTTAACAACATTAGTCGGTGCAATTTTAATCACGATTACAACGCCTTTTGTTTCTGAAAATATCCGAATTAAGTTGTTTCATGAGCCAGAAATTTATGTGTTTGCGGTGATTCCGATTTTGGGTCTTCTTTTTGTGGGGTTGCTATTAAAAAGTCTGAAGCAACGGGAGGAAACAACACCTTTTATTTGGACTATTTTAATCTTTTTAATCACGTTTATCGGCTTAGGATTAATAGTTTTTCCCTATATTATTCCTCCTTCGATCACCATTTATCAAGCCGCTGCTTCCCCTAGCGCGTTAGTGTTCATGATCACTTTTATTGGTTTTCTAATTCCGATTATGTTGTTTTACAATATCTATAACTATGTTGTGTTTAGAGGTAAGGTGATTGAATCGTAGTGAGCCCTTCAGGGTTCTTTAACATGGGTTCAAGCGCAACAACAAATTATCCCCATAGGATTATCGACATCAATCCAGAATTATAGCAACCGCTTTAGTGGTTAGGACATACAATTTCGGGGGTTTTATGTAGAAAGTTTCCGTATATTGTTCCGATCAAGTATGTTATGCAGAAAGTTTCCGTATAATGTATAGTTAGCCATCTTCGCCTATACCCGATTATGATTAGGATGAATTGTGAAGCATAGATACGTTTGGCACAAACCAGATCATGAGAAGTTGACTGGCTAACAACCGCGCTGCACCTTGAATCTAAATTTAACCCATTGCATAACGAGTAAATTGGTGTTTAAAAGGGGAATGAAAACCTAGAATAATATCGGAAGTCGGTACACCCATTTCAACTAATCTCTCGGCAACACTTCATCAAGACTTTGGTTACAATAAAGACGCATAGTAGTGAGTATTTACCGTTGTTAAGCTATGACTGAACTACTTCGACAAGCGATTGCTCAAATTGAAAAACTTCCACCCGATCAGCAGGATGCGATCGCTGCTCGATTTTTAGCAGAATTGCAAGACGAGCAAAAATGGGAAAATCGTTTCGCTGCCACGACAGACGATCAATGGGATCAGATGGCGGCAATGGTGCGTCAGGAGATAGCGGAAGGTGAAACCGTTCCACTTGATAAAATTTTTCCCAGACAACAATGAAATCAAGTGTCACAAAGTCATTTCGCAAGCGTTTGAACGAGCTTCCTATATCAGTTCAAGAGCAAGCCGCTAAAGCCTACGCTCTTTGGCAGGAAGACCCTTATCATCCGAGTCTTCAGTTCAAACGAGTCAATCAGAAGCAACCGATTTATTCTGCTCGTGTCAGCATTAACTACCGTGTTCTGGGTTTGTTGGAATCCGACCATATCTACTGGTACTGGATTGGCACACATGATGAGTACGATGAATTCCTGAAACGGATGTAGTTTGAGGCGATCACAATTATTACCAATCATTGAAATAAAAAAGCAAAGGATTATCAACACTAAAACAAGTAGATCCATCCAAAACTTGATGAGTTTCATTTATATAGTCCTGACATTGATCAGCTACTATATCTATCTCATGATTTTGAAAGTCTGAATCTTCCTTTTGTTTTTTTATAATTTCATACAATAAATAATTATATGTTTCATTAATTTCTTCATGCTGTTGCTGGGCTACTTCCTCTATATAATAATGATCTTCATCATCTAAACCAAAATAGCTATGTTGTTCCTCCGCCCATTTATCTACTTCGTTATGCTCATTAGATTCTTCTTCTGTTAAATAATCTGTTTCCATTTCATATTGTTGCATTACCAAATTATGCTCTAAATTAAGCTCATCTAGGGTTTCTTTTATATATTCATCTTGGTTTTGTTCAATAAAATAATGAGCATCTTCAACATTTCTTATCGTCTTTCCTAAAACAATTACTTTAACTTCCTTTGCTCCTGCTTCAAGTAACAATGTTTTACAAACTTGAATCGAACTTCCTGTTGTTAATACGTCATCCATCAAGATCACTTTTTTGTCTTGGATTACTGATGAATTAGCTACCTTAATAGATTTTAAATGATTGTCTTTAGTGCGATTACGACTTGAATTTTGAAAACGTTCAAGACAGGAAACTGCATCAGTAAAGTTGATGTATGACTTGACTAATTGTTTAGCTAACTCACGAATACCTGAAGATGAATTAGCAGATGTATGAGGGGGAACAGTAGTAATAGCAATATCTTCATCACTCAAGAAATATTTAAGTTCTTTGAGAAAAAAATTAATTGCATCATATTTTCCATCTTTCAGTTCCAAGATAGTATGACTATATTCATTAAAATACTCATTATCTTCATAGCAATTTTCATAGTAAATATATCGAGGATGATAGAAACCTAAATAAAAAACATCTGGTAAATCATTAAAAGTTTTCATAATTTTTGTTTTAACGCAAGTAATTCTTTCGGAGCAGATTCTGGTCAGCTATAATCCTAGATAACCTTCGAGGAAAAGTATTAATCATGGTAGTCCGTCAACCCCGCTATAGCAAGGAAGAATTTGCCCAACGTGGCGATCTGATTTACCAAACTCAAATACGCCCACAAGTGGAATTGGATAATCATGGCAAAATCGTAGCGATCGACCTTGAAACTGGAGACTTTGAAGTTGATGCTAGTGAAATAGCTGCTTGCGATCGCCTTGAAGCTCGTCATCGGGATGCTCAAATCTGGATTGTTCGTGTTGGTTCTCGCCACGTTCGCCGATTTGGTGGACGTACAAAAAAAGCAATATGATCATTCGAGGGTAAATGAAGATTCTGCTAGATACTCACATCTTTATTTTTGTAAAATCTGCCATCAGTGGCTATACTCAATTATATCTAAAATCGATCAAGTTATTACTTTTTCATTCCTAATCTTTCTGCTAAACCTCAAACGAGGAGATTGTCAAATGGCATTGGCTGAACTCATGTCACAAATCCAAGAACTTCCAAAAATCGACAAGCTTCGATTGATGCAGTTTCTGGCAACAGAACTGGTCAAAGAAGAAGATGCAAACTTCTTTGTTGCAAACCAAGAGTATCCGGTCTGGTCGCCGTACAATTGTTCTGAGGCTGCTAATGTCCTGATGAATCTTCTGGCGACAAAGCAGCAAGAGAAGAATGGTTAATGCTCAAGTCAGTTCATTTCCAAGGGTAAACCTAGCATTTGCCTGGACACGAGCAACCGATATACCTTTGATTTTAGGACAGGCTAATTTCTTCTTCGAGTTTGAGGTCTGTTTCTTCCGCGCGCGTTCTGAATTTGAAATTCGTCCTAAGCAAAGTTGATAGCAATTTCTACACAGATGGTGTGGATAAAATTGTCTTTCGCAAGTTATTGGGAAGTGTTGCCGCATAACAATCCCGTTTGACGTTGATCCGCTTCCTGCTCATTCATCTGAGCTAGGATAAAAGAGTAGGCATCAAAAGCTGGCCAATACCAATCTAGGAAGCGATCAAACAAAACAGGCAACTTATTCCAATTAATAAATATAACAATAGCTGGCAGCGACTTAAAAAGAGCCATTGCCAGTCTAAAGGATTTGTACGTTAAAACAGCGTACAACAGTCATTAAATTCAGTCTGAGGATTAAATAGAAGACGATAATCCTATGATTCTTCTTCTTCGTCTCCCGCTTCAACTTGTTTGAGGTGAATATGCTTACGTCCTAGAGAAATTTCAAATTCATCACCAGGATTCAAATCCATTTGTTTTGTATAAGCCGCACCAATTAACAAGTTACCATTTGACTGAACACTAATCCGATAACTAGCGGAGCGTCCACCCCGTCCATTTCCTTGTTGTTTGCCATCTAACTCAATTCCCTCTGCATCAATCAGAGCATTCAGGAATTTCATCATGTTGACGCGCTCAACATTGTTTTTAGTCAGGGTGTAGTAACCACATTCTCTAGCTTTCTCTTCTTTGCTCAGATGTTCAAGTCCTTTGACTTTATCGAGTAAAGCTTCTCCGGTCAGAGGCTGAGGTTGAGGATCAGAACTTTTCTTTTTAACCATTAACTGTTCCTGTAAATATTTTGCAAAAGGTCTTGACTTTTTCCTGGGATGGCTGATCAGTCATCCAGGTTGTTTAGCTAGATCGCTACTTGAGAAACTATATTACACTAATTAACGAAATTGTTCACCTGTTTCTTAAATTTTTTAACAGATCTAATCGAGATCAAGGAGTTGAGTGGAAGGGTGGGACATCCAACACCTGACCATCACCTTCAGCTATCAGCTTGTCAGCAATAGTATCGATCTCCATCGCATCAAGTCAAACCCCCCTTTCAACAGAAAACTTACCTGTCCAGACTGATGAGAAGTTATCAACTCCAGACTAAACTCTTGGGAGGGGGTTATTACTGCCATTTTCCTGTGAGTTGTCGCGAATTCCTTTTAGGTATGCTCAACTTGGTAGAATCTGTCAAGACCATCTTTACCCTTTAAAACTCAATTGCAAAGTTATTTATTTTATTACCGAGGATGAAGTTAACTACACGGGGACACTATAGCGTTAAAGCCTTACTCGATCTATCCTTACAACGGGGGATCGGGCCGACTTCTGTAAACGCGATCGCACAGCGCCAAAATATTCCTGCACCTTATTTAGAAAAACTCCTAATTGAGATGCGACGATCAGGGTTAGTTGAATCAGTTCGAGGAGCTCAAGGAGGCTATCAATTGGCAAAATCTCCAGCCCAAATCTCCCTGGGACAAATCTTAGAAGCAGTAGGAGAAACCATTGAACCTTTACCCCGCCATCAAGCGGATATTGAACAAGCAGAAGATTGGGTAACTTTTACCCTGTGGAATCGCTTACACCAAAAGCTCAAAGAGGCTCTCTATGGGATTTCCCTCGAAGATCTCTATTATGATGCTCGCAGTTGGCAAGCTGCACAAGGGGAAGAAACAAGTTTTGTTGTTTAGAGAATTTTGAATCCGAGAATCTTCCCCCAAGATCCAGTGTCCTTTTCAATTTATCCTTTGTCCATGACGGATTTTAATTCCCTGATCATTTTATTCATTGCTGCTGGATTAGATTATCTCATTGGAGATCCCCAAAGTTGGTTTCATCCAGTGCAGGGGATGGGGTGGGTAATTACTCACTATACGCAATTTTTCTTTAAACACTTAAACCAACCCATAATCCTTCGAGTTGCAGGGGTATTCCTCACTCTGATTGTCGTGTTAGGAAGTGCCTTGACAGCGGCTTTAATTGGATATGGTGTGCAAGCATTAGTCGTTCAATTTCCCTGGAATCCAATTTTGAGCATTGCAGTAGAAAGTATTCTCTTGGCCAGTTGTTTTGCAGGTCGAAGTTTAAGGGATGCCTCCGAGGATGTTCTGTACTGGATTGATCAAAAAGATTTAGTCACGGCTCGTCAACGATTAAGTTGTTATGTGGGTCGAGATACGGAAAGCCTATCCGAGTCAGAAATCCTTAGAGCCGTTTTGGAAACGGTCACAGAAAATGCCACCGATGGTGTTATGGCTCCTTTATTTTATGCCCTAATTGGTGCTCTATTTCCAGTTGTGGGTAGTGTCCCTCTTGCTTTTGCCTACAAAGCCGCCAGCACCCTCGATTCTATGGTGGGTTATCGAGAAGCACCTTACAACGATATCGGATGGTTTAGTGCCAAATTAGAAGATGTTTTAACGTGGCTTCCCTGTCGATTAACGGTAATCACAATTGCTATCTTATCAGGAAAACCTAAATCTGTTTTAAACATTTGTCAACGAGATGCCGTTTTTGATCCGAGTCCCAATGCTGGATGGAGTGAATGTGCTTATGCTGCCGCTTTAGGAGTACAACTTGGAGGACAAAATTCCTATCGCGGGGTAATCAAACACAAACCTTTATTGGGAGATCCCCAACAACCGATTACATTTACCACGATTGAACACGCATTACAACTGACTCGATATAGTTTTTTAATCGCGTTAGGATTATTTACAGGGGCATTTATCCTTTGGCGCCTGGGAAACTAATCCCGAATATCTTTAAAAAACTCAAGATTGTTAATCTTTAATCCAATATGACAAAAATTGTTGAAATTCTATCGGCGACTGAACTCCGGCGAACCCTCAACCGAATGGCTTCCCAAATTGTAGAAAAATATGGGGATTTAGAAAATTTAGTTTTATTGGGAATCTATACCAAGGGGGTTCCCTTAGCAAAACTTTTAGCTCACCAAATTGAGGTCTTAGAACAGGTTTCGGTTTCTGTGGGTGCGTTAGATATTACGTTTTATCGAGATGATTTGGATCAAGTCGGAATGCGAACGCCTGAAAAAACCACCATTCCCTTTGACTTGACGGGGAAAACCGTTGTTTTAGTGGATGATGTCATTTATAAAGGGAGAACCATTCGCGCCGCCCTTAACGCCGTGATTGATTATGGTCGTCCTGAAACCATTGGGTTAGCTGTTCTTGTAGATCGAGGTCATCGTCAACTTCCCATTCACCCCGATTTTATTGGAAAAATACTCCCCACCGCTAAAGAAGAACAGGTGAAAGTTTATTTAGAAGACCTGGATGGACGAGATGCGGTTGAGTTGTTGTCTCCGACTTCTTAGGGTGTAGGGTGTGTAAGCGACAAGCGCACGCACCATTACCATCGTTCTTAGGGTGTAGGGTGTGTAAGCGACAAGCGCACGCACCATTACCATCGTTCAACCGTCAACAGCCAACCCAAATAAGTGATACTGTTAAAAGTTGAGTCCTGTTGAAACGAAATTTCTGTATGACTGATTCTACTCAAATTGAAAGCCGCAAAGCAGATCACCTGCGGATTTGCTTAGAAGAAGATGTGCAGTTTCGACAAACAACAACGGGATTAGAACGTTATCATTTTACCCATTGTTGTTTACCGGATTTAAACCGCAGTGAAATTGAAATCACAACCTCGTTTTTAGGTAAAATATTAGGAGCGCCGTTCTTAATTTCCTCCATGACCGGGGGAACACAACCAGCAAAATTAATTAATCATCGGTTAGCGGCTGTCGCTCAACACTATAATATTGCTATGGGGGTAGGTTCCCAACGGGTGGCGGTAGAAAATCCTGATGTGGCTGATACCTTTGCCGTGCGATCCGTTGCTCCTGATATTTTACTTTTTGCCAATTTAGGAGCCGTTCAGCTAAATTATCAATATGGTTTAGAAGAATGTCGAAAAACCATTGATTTATTAGCAGCCGATGCCTTAATTTTACATCTTAATCCCTTACAAGAATGTATTCAAACCGAAGGCGATACCAACTTTAGAGGATTACTCCCTAAAATCGAACAATTATGTGCTCAACTTCCTGTTCCTGTGATTGCTAAAGAAGTCGGTAATGGCATTAATGCAGCCCTGGCAAAACAATTAATCGAAGCCGGAGTTGCTGCCATTGACGTTGCAGGCGCAGGCGGCACATCTTGGGCTAAAATTGAAGGGGAACGCGCTCAAGACCCCTTACAACGTCGCCTAGGGGAAACCTTTGCTAATTGGGGAATCCCGACGGCTGATTGTATTAGCAAAATTCGCGAACTTTCCCCTGATATTCCGTTAATTGCTTCCGGGGGATTACGCAATGGTTTAGAAGCGGCAAAAGCCATCGCCTTGGGTGCAAATTTAGCTGGGTTAGCATGGCCGTTTTTGCAAGCCGCTGCTGAATCTGAAGCAGCCGTCTATACTTTAGTTGAAATTTTACAAGCTGAACTGATTACGGTTCTTTTTTGTACGAATAATCGTACCCTTTCTGAACTGCAAACATCAGGAGCATTAACTCTGGAAAAATAAAAAAATCCTAGGGGGATTAAGCTCCCCTCTCCTCCCTCCTAATTGAAATTAATTACAATAGATTTAACCCTATCCCTAAATCATAATTATGAAAGATTTTTTCAAGTTTACATTAGCAAGTTTATTAGGAAATTTAATCGGACTTGTCTTAATTACCACAATGGGAATTGGCGGATTAATTTTCCTGATTATTATGAGTGCGAGTCAAGATTCAGGGCCACAAGTTAAGGATAAATCTGTATTAGTATTTGATTTATCCTTAAGTGTTAGTGATACGGGCCCTAATCCCTCCACTTCAGAAGCACTACAACAAGCGTTATCCGAAAATACTCCCACAGAAATTCAATTAAGAACCTTAGTTCAAAGTATTGATCAAGCCAGCAAAGATGACAAAATTATCGCCCTTTATTTGCAAGGAACCAATAGTCCCACCTCCGCAGGATTAGCTAATTTAAAAGAAATTCGTCAAGCCTTACAACGGTTTAAAGAGAGTGGGAAAACCATTATTGCTTATGATATGGACTGGACAGCACCGGAATATTATTTAGCTTCCGTGGCGAATCAAGTCATTGTTAATCCTTTAGGGTCTTTAGATATTAAAGGCTTGAGTTCTCAAGTCATGTTTTTAACAGGTGCATTAGAAAAATATGGCATTGGCGTGCAAGTTACACGGGTGGGGAAATATAAATCAGCCGTTGAACCTTTTTTACTCAAAAAATTCAGTCCTGAAAGTCGGCAACAAACCCAACAATTGTTAGGGAATATTTGGGGAGAATGGTTAAGAACAATTGCCCCTAGTCGTCAAGTTACACCCCAACAGTTACAAGCTTTTTCTAATACGGAAGGCATTTTATTAGCAAATACCGCTTTAAAAGCAAAGCTGGTAGATCAGATTGCTTATGGTGATGAAGTAGTTACTAACTTCAAAAAAATAACAGGAGAATCTCAAGAAGAGGATAAGCAATTTCGCCAAATCAGTATTACTTCCTATTCAAAACTACCTGAAGTTGCTAAAAACAATAGTGGCGATAAAAATAGCGATAATAAAATTGCCATTGTTTATGCTGAGGGTGAAATTGTCGATGGAAAAGGAACCTCAACTCAAATTGGAGGGGATCGGTTAGCCAAAGAATTAAGAAAACTTCGCTTAGATGAAAAGGTAAAAGCAGTAGTTTTACGGGTTAATAGTCCAGGGGGAAGTGCCACAGCATCAGAGGTAATTGGACGGGAAATAGAACTGATCCGCAAGCAAAAACCTGTAATTGTTTCCATGGGAAATTATGCGGCTTCCGGGGGATATTGGATTTCAATGGGTGCGGATAAAATTTTTGCCGAAACCAATACCATTACCGGATCAATTGGGGTGTTTGGATTATTATTTAATATTCAAGATATTTCTAATCAAAATGGCATTACTTGGGATATTGTTAAAACAGGTAAATTTGCCGATATTCAAAGCATTAGTCGTCCGAAAACCCCAGAAGAATTAGCAAAACTACAACGGATTGTAGACTTAATTTATGAACGATTTGTTTCTCATGTAGCCACCAATCGCAAATTACCCAAGACTAAAGTTCAAGAAATTGCTCAAGGGCGAGTTTGGTCAGGATCGCAAGCCAAACAGTTAGGGTTAGTCGATGAAATTGGAGGGTTAGATGCCGCGATCGCAGCAGCCGTTAAAAAAGCAAACTTAGGAGATAATTGGACATTACAAGAAGCCCCGAAACCTCGAAGCTTAGAAGAACGAATCTTAGAAAATTTAGCCGGAGAAAATACCACCGCCACAACTCCTGTTGATCCCTTAACGCAGGAATTTCTCAGACTTAAAGAGGAATTATCGACCCTGACAACAATGAATGATCCCAAAGGAATTTATGCTCGTTTACCCTTTAATTTAAGAATTGAATAAAGAAATCGTAAAGATTAATTAACGATTGGTGGGTTTGGTATTGAAAATCTTAAAGATTAACCCTACAATCATTAAAACATAAACAGATTCTGAAATTTTCCCCTCCCTATAGGTCTATAAACCTAGAGATTGATGTCTCCAACAATCTACATCCAGTGACATTAAAATTTTCCCTCTGTTTTTAGGAGATTCTCATGACATTACCCTCAAAAAAGGCTCCGACCATTGGACTTGTGGAAGTACCCGCCCTGGGATTATATGACGAAGAGGGGCATAATTGGACGGCCTTATATCGACGGAATACTCTACTCAGTAAGCAGGTTTTAATGGCTGACTTACAAGCGGGGGGTTTCGATGCTCAATTGGTTAATCTCAAAGATGGTGATTGTCGAGAACCCTTTGGAGAAGTGACCTGGAAAGGCATGAATCTGACCAAAGCTTATGTGGGGCGACGGATTTTTGATGTCGATCCAGACGCTTATGATGCTTGGGGTGTTACCGTTAACTACACCCAAGAACGCCAAGTCACCTGTATGACCATCGCCCATCTCGCCAGTAAAGGCAAACCCGTTGTTGTGGGCGGTTCTGATGCTATTGCTGAACCCGAACATTACCTAAAAGCGGGTGCAACAGCCATCGTCACTGATAAATCCGGTGCAGCCAATTGGCCGATTTTTGACGATGTAGTGGGAAAAACGCCACGAGAAAAGCTGACGGGTGTGCTTTTTGCGGATGGTCGTTCTTATCCCAACCGTACTAAAGCCATGAGCCCCGATGAGTGGGCACTGCCATCGGTGGACGTAGCCCAGCAATGTTTGGGCCAAGAATATTCAGAAGAGCCCTTTATTGAAGACCTTGTACCCATCGGCTCAGTCTATCCTGATATTGGGTGCGATCGCAAATGTGACTTCTGCCAAACCCCAACTTACACATCAGGCTTTCGGCGGATGTCACCGGAAACCACCCTCAAATGGATTGCTCGTCAGAAGGAAGCTGGGGCAAAATGTACCGTGATGGGTTCTGATCAATTTCTCGGTCGCGTTTTGTTTCCAGAGGGACGAGAAGAAGTTCTAAAAATTACTAAAGGCGCCAGAGAAATTGGAATGCCTCTGTTGTGGCCCAATGGTTTAGAACTGAGAAAAGCGACTTTAGGCCGAGGACGCAACTACGATCATACAGACCTCACACCGGATGAAGAATTAATCGAAGCCCTTTGGGGATGGGATGGCAAAGTTGGGGGTTTTCTCGGTTATATTCCCGCCGAACGTCCGGTTTTTGGCCGAGAATCCTATGCAAAGCTTCTCCCTTGGCGGCAACATTGTGAGATGATGCGAGCCATTGTTCGAGTCGGTCTTCCGGTGATTGTCTATGGTTTTATCATTGGATTTCCTGATGACAACCATGACAGTTTATCGCGTCTTGAAGAAGCGATTTTAGAACTCCATCAACAACTCCGAGAAATTAACCCCGATTTAGAATTTCAAGTTGCTTCCTATTCCATTTCTCCCATACCCGGAACACCCCAAGGCGAAAATATCCGTAAATCGGGTTTATTGCGCTTTGATGATCCCTCAATTGTGGGGGGTTTATGGACGCCCTGTTGTGACACCCACCACCTCAGTTATGAAGAGATTTCTGAGTGGCAATTTCGATTAGCTCAAATTGGCAAAGCTGAATCTAAATTGATTAACTATCATGGCGGACTGACCAAACTATCAACCGCTAGTTAAACAGAAATTCTACCCAGTTATACAAAAATGAGACCTAATCCTATCCCCCCACAACCCGGTCAAGAATCCGTTTGGGATTATCCCCGTCCTGCTATTTTGGAAGATACGAATAAACATCTGAAGGTGATTTGTAAGGGGATTATTTTAGCCGAAACCAATAGAGGCAAAAGAGTCTTAGAAACTAGCCATCCTCCAACTTATTACTTTCCCCCAGAAGACATTAAATTAGAACATCTGATTGCAACACCCAAAAAAGGATTGTGTGAATGGAAAGGGCGATATCAATATTACGATATCAGCATCGGTGATCAATATATTAACCATGCCGCTTGGCGCTATTTTGAACCGACCCCCGATTTTGAGTCGATTCAAGAATACTATGGTTTTATTGCTAGTTTAATGGATGCTTGCTATGTTAACGATGAGCAAGTAATCCCTCAACCTGGGGACTTTTATGGGGGATGGATTACGGCTGATATTGTTGGGCCGTTTAAAGGTAGCCCTGGGACTTATGGATGGTAAGTCATGAAAATTGAAGTCATTAAAATAGATGATTTGGCAATTCATGAACATCATCTTGATATCTCCTATCGTGCCGATCAATTTCGATTTTCCACGAAAGTTTTTTATCATGATGTCTCATTTTCAGCACTGATAGAAAAGTATTCTCAACCCTTAATAGAACGGATTACTGCCCATATTGCCTTATTTGAAGGCATGAAATTCTGTTCTTTATTTCCCAAATATTACGATATTTCCCAAATTTCCCCCCATTTGGAAAAGCCTGTTTTAGATTTATTTATCAAAATCTATCAAGGCGTATTTGGTCAACATTGGTATGAAAATAATATTACCAATTATCAACATCCCGAAATCATTTATTCACAAACATTAGGAGAAAGTTATCCGGTTTCAATTTTAGGGAATAATCATACAATTCTGACAGGTTGTGGAGGAGGCAAAGATAGTATTTTAGCAATGAAAATGTTGCAAGAAGCCGATCTTCCTTTTGCTTCTATGCAATATTCCCATAGTGTTTATGGCAAAGCTGATTTACAACATCAATTAATTGCTCAAGT
Organism: Planktothrix sp. FACHB-1365; assembly: GCF_014697575.1. Classification (GTDB taxonomy): domain Bacteria; phylum Cyanobacteriota; class Cyanobacteriia; order Cyanobacteriales; family Microcoleaceae; genus Planktothrix. The sequence continues at coordinate 25,596 of NZ_JACJSC010000032.1, forward strand.
ATTGGAAAATGTTCAACCCATTAAAAGCCATAAAATCTCAATTTTTGATGATTTTATTGATTTTCCTTTTTTTGAACTTTATTTTCCAAAAAATTCAGGAATTACCGCCCCAGAAACCCCAGTTTCTATTTTTGAATCCTTAATTTTAATGCTGGATGGAGGATACAATTATTTATGTTTAGCCCATGAAAAAAGTGCTAATACAGGAAATCTGTTTTGGTCAGAAATCGGACAAGAAGTTAATCATCAATGGGGTAAAAGTCTGGAAGCTGAACAAATTTTAGATCACTTTATTCGAGATCATCTTTTATCTAATTTTAAATATTTTAGCATTTTACAACCCATTTACGATTTCCGCATTTTTCAAAATTTAAGTAAATATCCCGAAGTCATTTCCAAAATCCATTCCTGTAATATCCAAAAACCTTGGTGTAAAACCTGTCCCAAATGTGCTTATGTTTGGTTGGGGTTAATGGCTTTTTGTCAGCCAGAACAAGTTGATGCTGTGTTTCAATCTAACTTGTTTGATGATCAAGATTTACAGCCTACATTTCGAGAAATGTTAGGTTTATCAACCCATACTCCGTTTGAATGTATTGGCGAAATCGATGAAAGCCGTTTACTGATGAAAAAATGCTTTGAAAAAGGTTTATCGGGTAAAGCCTTAGAAATGTTTGCTCAAACGATTCTTTCCGATCTTTCGATAGATTGGCAAAATATCGAACAAAAGTATAATTTTATTTACTCCAAAGAACACGCTATTCCAGAGCAGATATTTGCTAAAATAAAAGATAAGTTATAAACCGAGTTCTACCCGTCTTACAACTCATGTTTCATGAATGATTCTCAACCCAAAATCCGCATTCAACATCTGATCAAAATCTATGGAGAAAATTGTCGTGATGCACTGAAACTATTTTCCCAAGGCGCAAACCGAGAGGCGATTTTGCAAGCAACGGGTCAGGTTTTGGGTATTGCAGATGTGTCTTTTACCATTAACCCAGGTGAAATTTTTGTGGTGATGGGGTTGTCCGGTTCGGGTAAATCGACTCTAATTCGTTGTATTAATCGTTTGATTACTCCAACCAGTGGACACATTTATATTGATGATGAGGATATTGCCTATATTGATGAAAAACGTATTCGTCAAATTCGTCTCACTAAAATATCAATGGTGTTTCAGCATTTTGGCTTATTTCCCCATCGAACCGTCGCTGATAACGTAGAATACGGGCTGAAGTTACGCGGAATCAGCAAAACCCAACGTCGGAAAAAAGCCTTGGAAGCCTTGGAAGTGGTTGGGCTGGCTCAATGGGCCGACTACCGACCCTCGGCTTTGAGTGGGGGAATGCAGCAACGGGTGGGACTGGCTCGTGCGTTGGCCACAGATGCTGAGATTTTACTGATGGATGAACCCTTTAGTGCCCTCGACCCCTTAACTCGCCGGGAGATGCAAAATGAATTATTAAGACTTCAGAAAGAGTTGAACAAAACTATCGTTTTTATTACTCATGATACTCCCGAAGCTTTAAAATTAGGCGATCGCATTGCGGTAATGAAAGAAGGAGTAATTGTTCAGCTTGCGACTCCTGAAGAACTATTAAATCAACCGACTAATGATTATATCCGGGATTTTATTCAAGATGTTAATCGAGGACAAATTCTCAAAGCAGGAACCATTACCCGTCCAACCATTTCCTTGATTCTCGGTGAAGATTTAGATCAACTCGCACTCCAACAGATACAAAGCTCAAACAAAGAGCGAATCTATATACTCAATCCTAACAAAGAACCTGTTGGTTTTCTTGATCCACAACAGCTTGATCTCGCAATTCAACAAGACGTTAAAAATATTACTCAATTCATGGAAACTAACTTTTCTAAAGTTTCAGAAACTGTACCTTTAGAAGATGTTTTTCACCTTTACCACCATGAACAAAACCTAGTCGTGGTTGATGAAGCCGGAAAATTTAAAGGAGTTTTAAAACCCACAGATATCCTCGCTAGTTTAAGCAAGTTTAGCGATAATTTTAACTAAAAAAATCGTAATTCGTAATTCGTAATTCGTAATTCGTAATATGTTCAAATATTCAAGAGTAAAACTATTAAAAACGTTAATTTTAACAATTCTATTGTTAATCGGTTTAATCAATTTTTCCTCCTTAGCACAAACCACAACTGATTCAAATCTGCCTGGAAAAGGCGTGATGATTCGTTCCGCAACAAGTGATTGGATTGACGATCGATTTCAAGCTGAAATTATTAATATAGGCTTAGAGAAACTCGGTTACAAAATAGTGCCCCTGATAGCAGCAACTTATCCGGCTGTCTATACCGCAGTGGCGAATGGAGATTTAGATTTTGCGCCCATTTTTGGAGATCCTGGACATAATGAATTTTATAAAAATGCGGGCGGTGACAAAAAATTAGAGAAAGTGGGTCTACTGTTTCCCCTGATTCAAGGTTATCAAATTGATAAAAAAACGGCTGATCAATATAAAATTACTAACTTACAACAATTTCAAGATCCGCGTATTGCCAAGATCTTTGATACCGATGGAGATGGGAAAGCAGATCTCGTAGGTTGCGATCCCGGTTGGAGTTGTGAGTTAGAAATGGATTATCATTTAGATGCTTATAAACTGCGGGATACTGTAGAAATTAATAAAGGAAATTATACCGCCTTAATTGCAGATGCTTTAACTCGTTATAAACAAGGAAAACCAGTTTTTTTGTATGCTTATAGTCCGTTCTGGTTGGGTGATATTCTGAAAGTAAATCAAGATGTTATCTGGTTAGAAGTTCCTTTTACTGCTGTTCGCCCAGGTTATGGAAAAGTAACTGAAAAAGATACATCTGTCAATGGTAAAAATCTGGGAATGGTTCAAGGAAAATATCGAGTAATTGCTAATCAGAAATTTTTAGAAAATAATCCATCTATTCGACGTTTTTTTGAACTCGTTAAAATTCCTTCTGAAGATATGGCTAGAGAAAGTTCTCGCATTAAACAAGGTGAAAATAAACCCCAAGATATTCGTCGTCATGCTGAAGAATGGATTAAGGAGAATCAAACCCAATTTGAAGGGTGGCTTAATCAAATTAAGCAGATTAATAACAATCCCGAAGCACCATCATCAACTATCCCGAATCCAACTAACCCAGAAGCTTTAAACAAGTTAAATATTCTATTAAATCCCTTCCAACTTTACACAATTCCTCTCGCTCAGTGGATTACCACCGCCATTAATTTCCTAGTAGACCACTTTCGCCCCTTTTTCCAAGCCATTCGGATTCCGATTAGTTGGGTACTCGAAGAAATTCGCCGTTTATTGTTAACTATTCCTCCGCTTATTTTCCTGCTGCTGTTGGGTTTGACAACTTGGAAACTAGCTGGGCGAAGAGTCGGAATTTTTAGCGTACTTTCCCTTACCTTAATTGGTTTTATGGGACAGTGGGAAGCAGCAATGATTTCCCTGGCTTTGGTGATTACGGCGGTGATCTTTTGTATTCTTGTGGGGATTCCGTTGGGTGTGGCTTGTGCACGCAGTAACCGATTTGAACAAGGGTTTCTTCCCCTTCTTGATGTGATGCAAACTTTACCCACTTTTGTCTATTTAGTTCCGGTAATTATGTTATTTGGAATTGGAGAAGTTCCGGGGGTAATTGCTACAATTATCTACGCCCTTCCTCCCTTAATTCGGTTTACAAATTTGGGGATTCGACAAGTCTCAACCGAGTTTGTTGAGGTGGGTTATGCGTTTGGTTCAACGCCTAGACAAATCCTCTGGGATGTGCAAATTCCTCTGGCTATCCCGACGATTTTGGCGGGAGTCAATCAAACCGTATTATTCTCTCTGGGGATGTCGGTTATTGCTTCCATGATTGCAGTTCCAGGGCTGGGTTTAACGGTATTACAAGGGATGGGACGCTTGGATGTGGGGATGGCGGCGGTGGGGGGACTGGCAATTGTTTTGTTGGCTATTTTACTCGATCGAATTACTCAAGCCATTGGAAAGGTGAATTAGGAATTACGAATTACGAATTACGAATTACGAATTAGGAGAAAAATTGCCCATAAAAAGCCAAAAGCATAGCTGCGATCGCACCGATTAAGGTATTAATAAAATTCACAATTTCATTGGTTAACCAGGTAAACTTGGTTTGTAAGGTTGCCCCAATTACACTTTCTAAATTTGTGGCAATAAACGCGGCAATGACACACCCAAGAATTCCCCAAGGATTAATTAAACCTATACTCCAGCCCAAAACAGAAACAATAATAGAAGCCAAAACACCTGCTAATGTTCCTTCTAAACTGACAGCCCCTTCTGTCCCTCTAGGAACGGGTTTTAAGGTGGTAATTAAAAACGTACTTTTGCCATAGGCTTTACCAATTTCACTTCCACAGGTATCGGATAATTTTGTACTAAAACTGGCAACATATCCTAATAATAATAGCGGAATCCAAGGCTGTAGTTCAACTGCATCAGGAAAAAAACCCTCTAGGACAAATACTCCTAACGCACATAATGTGGCGGTTAACGCCGAACCCCAGACATTTTCTGGCCCCCTAGCCCCCCCTCGTTTTTCTGCAATTCCGGCGGCTTCTTTTTGGGCTTTTCCAATGCGAGTCACACCCGACCCCACTACAAAATAAAACACTACAATTACATAACCTTGCCATCCTAAACACCCCCAAATTAGTACCCCCAACAGCCAAGCGTGCAGCCATCCGGCGGTGGTTAATAAGGTTTTGGCTAAAATTACCCCTAAACTAATTAAAACTGTATTTAAAGCGATCGCAAATAGCCAAGGATTAAGCCACACTAATTCATAAATCATGATTTGGATCTCAAAATGATGAACAAAACCTTATTCCATCTTGCCTTTCCCGTGAACAATATTGAAGAAACAAAAGCTTTTTATGGGGAAGGGTTAGGCTGTCAACTGGGACGAGAAACCGCCAATTCGATTATTATGAACCTTTATGGTCATCAAATTGTTGCCCATGTTAGTAAAGACACCCTAACACCCCAAAACGGGATTTATCCCCGACATTTTGGGTTAGTCTTTACCTCGGAAGCCGACTGGGAAACCCTCTTAGACCGTGCCCAACAAAATCATCTTAAATTTTACCAAGACCCTAAACGCCGTTTTCCGAGTTTACCCACCGAACACCGCACCTTTTTCTTAGAAGATCCCTTTGGGAATTTTTTAGAGTTTAAATATTATTGTTATCCCGAAGCGGTGTTCGGTTGTAACGAATACGCTCAAGTCGGAGACGTTTAAAATTCGGTTTGTTACCCGTTGTGATGTGAAACCATAGCGGGTGATACCGGAGTGGGGAGGGTTTTTAACGGTGTATTTAAGGCTTCCTCAACCCGAACTAAACACTTTGGATCATTGACCATCCAGGAGTGAACTAAAACATTTACAATAAATTCTTGACCAATGGGCATTTGAGAACTTTGAGCCGGAACAATCATGCTGTCATAGGGTGTCCAAATTGAGGTAAAATTAATTCGGTCTAAGGTTTCTAAATCTCGATTTAAGTCTTGTAAAAACGGACAATTTGAACGCATTTGAGATGCAGCTAAGGTGGGGTAAAGGTATCCGGTTAAAGTGCCATGATGAGGGGAGGAAATGGTGATGAAACGTTGAACTCGTTCAATCCCGCCTAACCTTTGGACATAGTAACGGCTAACAATTCCTCCCATACTAAAGCCGATTAAATCAATCGGTTGTTCGGCGGGGAAAGTTTGAGTCACATAATCTGCAACTTGTTTGGCTAATACTTCTAATCCTAATCGGCCATCATTAGGAATGAGATTCAAACTATGGACATTCCATCCCCGTTGAGTTAGACGGGCTGTCATGGTTTTAAAAATAGCTTTAGTATCAAAAATACCATGAATCAATAAAACCGGATTGCGAAGGGTGCTGTTATTCATCGGATCAACACGAGATTAATCTGGTTCCAACTTAGACTATCACAAACCCTACCCGACTACGGGATATGACACTCCGGGAATTGGATGTCAGGAAATGGGCAACCGAGAACAGGCCACCTGCAAGAGATTCTGAGAAATTTGTAAATAAACGCAAAGATTTAACAGAATTATGGCGGAAAAAGCCCAATACAGGGGGTTCTCCTGGGAATAAATGTAACGAAATGTAAATTTTTATCGACAAATCTTTCATTCTTCCTTAATCTATCGTTAAGGCTAAAGCTTTAAAGTTGTTAAAAATACGGACGGAGTAAGCATAATGTTAGGTAAACTATTCAATTCTAAAAAAGAAGAATATTTTTTAGAGTTTGACGAAGCGAAAGACAAGCAGGCTCCTCAACCTGAGTCTAAACCTGCACCAGAACCTCAAACAAAAGCAGAAAAATCTGCAAAGACTAAAACCCCATCGGCTCCATCGGCGCAACCTCAAACCACCACCGTTGTTCCTCCTCAACCTAAACCCGCCCCTGCTAAGGAACCCGCACCCCTCAACCCGGGACAAGTTAAAACACCTGCGGGGATGACCTTCGCCCCAGATAATTTAATGCCGAACTCCTCTACTCCTCGCCGGGGGCCAGGGCCGAGTATGGCAATGTTTACAAATATGGCAGGTCAGATGAATCGTTCTTAATCAATATCAATCTTTCAGAACAATTTTTCAAGCCTTTAGACCCCCCTAACCTGATTGAAACGGCTAGGGGGGTTGTTCTCTTTCTTAGGGATGAAAAATATCCAAAAATCGGGGGAATTTTATTGAGAATTCAGCAAATTCTTGTAGAAAGCAAGAGGTCTTGTATAATAGAGTCGTGTGACACATCCATCAATAGAGAACCCTGAGTGCCAAGGGTGCGAAATAATCTACTTAATTTTTGACGATGCTCATCGATAATCGTGTCGTCACATCCCAGTTCAATTTATAACGCTCACTCAAGCGTCAAAACCTCACTCATCTCAGGGATTGGAACTGGCGTAGATTGAGTAAAAAACTGACTTCCCCTAAACTTAGGGTTTCCAAGTCAGAGAATTTCTCACAATTTATGGAGGATGCTACCATGCCTCCAAGGTAGGCGATTTCAGGGATGATTATGACAAAAGATACCGATCTGATCAAAAGTCTAAGCCCCAGCGCCATGGATCAGATCATGTTATATCTGGCCTTTAGCGCGATGCGAACCAGTGGACATCGACATGGGGCTTTCCTGGATGCAGCCGCAACGGCGGCAAAATGCGCTATCTATATGACTTATATGGAACAGGGAAAAAACCTGAGAATGACAGGACACCTGCACCATATTGAACCGAAGCGAGTTAAAGTGATTGTTGAGGAAGTTCAACAAGCATTAACCGAAGGTAAACTGTTAAAAATGTTGGGGTCTCAAGAACCTCGATATTTGATTCAGTTTCCCTATGTTTGGTTAGAACATTATCCTTGGCAACCCGGTAAATCTCGCATTTCCGGTAGTAGTTTAACCTCAGAAGAAAAACGGGTTATTGAAAGTAAACTCCCGAAATATTTACCCGATGCTCAATTAATTAATTCCTTTCAATTTATGGAATTAATTGAATTTTTGCATAGGCGTTCTCAAGAAGATTTAGAACCCAGTCGCAGAATGCCTTTAAGTGAAGCTTTAGCAGAACATATTAAGCGACGTTTAACTTATTCTGAAACAGTTATTAAAATAGAATCTCCTTGGGGAATGCCCTTTTATGCCTTGAATCGTTCTTCCTATTCTCCAGAAGATCAGGAAGAACGGACTTATATTATGGTTGAAGATACGGCTAGATATTTCAGATTAATGAAAGATTGGGCTGAACGTCAACCCAGGGTGATGAGGGTTTTAGAAGAGTTAGATATTCCTCCTGAACGAATTGATCAAGCCATTGAAGAATTAGATGAAATTATTCGTCAATGGGCTGATCGATATCATGAAAAAGGGGGAGAACCGATGGTGGTACAAATGGTATTTGGGCCAAAAGGAGAGGATTAAAAAGCAAGGGCTAGGGCTGTTTCAACGTCGGGTCAGAAAGAATAAAGAAAAAGCGGTCGTTACTTGATAAAATCAAGAGCGATCGCAATTTTTTATTAAAACTGAACACCCACCAAAATAGATGGGTAAATTGGGCACATTCAAACCAGGTGAAGGTAAAAATAAGATAACAGATTGCTACTGCTTCCAGTCCATAGTAAGGTGATTGTATGATTTGTTGGATTGAGAATACGATGAGGGCGAAATATGACATTAACCCTAATAAGCCGACAGATAAAGTTATGTCTAATATAAGATTGTGAGCTTTAGTAGTCGGTAAAGGTTTTGTGTGTATTTTTCCTTTTTCATTCTCCACATCAAAACTGAAATCACCCAAACGTACTACTTTTAGCTTTTTTTCAGGATTGAAAATATACGGATAGGCGATCGCAAATCCATCAAAACCCCATCCCAGCAAGGGACGTTGACTAATTCCCTGCTTTGATAACTGCCACATCCCAATGCGACCGGAAGTGATTTGTTTCATTAAAGGTAAATTATTGATCTGTCGGGTAGTTGTAGAAATACAAATGACAAGTAAACAGATAATTGTGGCAGGAATTAACAGTTTGTAGTATTTTTTTCCTAATAAGTAAATTGTTGATACTAGCAGAGCTAACACGGCTTGTCGAGTCTGAGTTAATACTATAGCTAATCCGATTAATAATCCTGCTGCTTTCATCATGTGATCGCTGATCCACTGGTGCTGCCAACTGATGATTAAAAGAACGACTATTGCTGCTAATACAAATGAAGCATGACCCCGATGGGAGTATAAACCAATGGGTTGCTGACCTTGGAAAATGGTACTGGCTAAGACATTTTTCTGGATGAGTTGACCCATTGTAGCAGTATAGTCAATTCGCCAATCAATAACTTGGGGAAAGATACTCAAGGCAAGGATAATTCCTCCTATCAGTAGTCCTTTGAGTTGAGGGTGAAAAAGTTCTGGATGATGGGTTAAGAGTAAGGAATTGCTGAGGGTAAAAACAGCTAGTGTTAACCAATATAACCAGCCGTCACCCATCTGTTCTTGACCGAATAAAGAGTATAGGGGGAAAGGACTTAATAAAGTAGAAAGCAGTCCAATTGCTAAAAAGATCCCCCACAGTATCGAGTAGATTTTCCAGCTACGGGGTACGGTGAGGGATTTTCTTTCTTCCCAAAGGATTGAAAGATTGAATAAAGTAATTAAGAGTACCGCCAAAACTTTGGGTTCCGTCCAAATTGACCCTCGGCTGTTCCCCCAAGGGTCGATGAGGATGATGCTGAAGGCGAATAGCAGGGTGTAAAAACTTTTCACTACTGTTTGTTAAACTTGTTTTTGAGGATTTGAATTGTGCTAGCAGCGCCTAAAGCCAATAATCCGAATATAGTGGTGGGTTCGGGGACTTTTTCTGGTAATTGATTGGGGTCGCCACTGTCGAAGTCGGAAAGTGGAAGTTCTCGGTTCTTGGCTGCATTAGTATTAGCAGCAGTCAGACAACCACCACCGCCACTATAACCAGTACAACCACCACCGCCACCATCATCATCACTAATTTTAGGGCGACTGTTATTTCTCCAACCCCATTTGATGCCGTTATAAATTGTAACTGTCCGTTTTCGGGTTACTAGATCCTGCATCTCTTCAGCCAAGTATAGTTCAGCGTCCCAGAAATGGCTTTCCGCAGGATCTATTCTGTATGGTACGTCTCCAAAAAATCTATATGGAGGTATGCCAAATCCGTTTCCAGCATGGCCGGTATAGTATGGGGTAGTTTGCCCAAGATCAATATCGAGAATGTTTTCAATCAAACCATGTTGATCGTCGGGTTCGAGGCTATGGTTACTGTATACTCGCTGAATCCATTGGACTCGTCTAGTAACACCGGTGGGGTCAGGTATGGGGTCGCCAGGTGGTAGTAGTACTGGATAGTAGAGTAATTCAAGCATACCCCCAACGCCCCCTGAGAAAGGATCTTGTATTTCTGCTCCACAATCTGTAGTTTGTGGGCCACAAATGTAATAATTCAGGAGATTAAAGCTACCTTGTAAGTCGTTCTCGGCACGTCGAAATTCCCAGCGTCCCGGATACATATTAGAAAAGCTGTTTAGTAATTGCCAAAGCTCATTTGTTCCACCTCGTTCAATCTCTTGTGGCTGCTCTAAATATGCCTCACCCTGATAACCATATTCATCGTAGTAAATAAAGGCATCAAATCTTCCATTTGAAGAAAAATTGATAGTAAAAGCAATAGCGGATTGTCCGGTAAGCGTTACGACTAAGCTGATGGCTAACCCAAGTAGAGAATCTTTTCGCAATGCCATTTTGTAACTCCTTTAGGTCTTATTTTCAAATCAAAGAAATATCGGTCTGGGCGCAAAACAAAATCTAGACAATAATTACAATGTGATTTCAATTCATTAATAAACTAGGCGAAACTCCTCCCAAGGTGTATAAGCTTTTCCTACCCACAGTCCTTCTACAGTTTTTCCATAAGGAATTTTTCTCACAGCTTCTTGATTTTCATAAGTGAACCGAACTTGATATCGACTTGGGTTGAGGGAACGAAAAGTCCAAACGCCACCAGAACTCTCATAGCCTCTGAGTCCAAACTTGCCTTGATAGCAGTACAACTCGCCTTCCACAAAAAAAGTCAAACTTTCGTTTGGCATAGCCCATAGAAAATCCTCTTCTTGTAAGCCTTTGGTTGCATTTCTTGCGTAAGACCGCTCTATTACTGTCCCTTTGGTATCTTGAAGTTCTGGCATTAAACTAGAGAGTTTAAAGCGATAGGGAATTTCCGTGCAATTCGTAACGCGAATCCCAAATTGCACGGGAGTTTGATCACCATCTTTAGTAGGAATGATCATCTCACGCTCTGGCACTAACGTTTCAAAGCGAATACCATCTACTTCAATAGTTTTGTTTGGATTTGATTTTCTAGATTTCATACGAGTTACACACAAGGCTTCTTAAATTTGTCTCTATCATGATCTTTAAGTATCCTAAAGTTGTTTTTCAAAATAAATTTTTAGCAATTCAAAAAACAAGAATTGCCAACAGATAGCACTGATGTAGCAGTAATGTAAAAGATGTGGGTAGACTCAGCCTTTAGTCTAAATCCTTAAAACTAATTAACCAACAGTAGATTTACGGAAATTTATCAATTTCATAGCTCCGTAAAATCCCTAGATTGACTCATTATTCTACTAGCTTCTTAACCATGTTTGCTGACCTTTGTTTTGAGTTAAAATTGGATTAGGCGAAACATCACAAACGGAGTTGATGCCTTACCTGTCCAAACCTCAAGAACTGCAAAAAGGGGGTCAAACGGAGGGAAGCGAATCGGAATTTGAGTGTTATTGGTAATTTCAATCCCAAGTTGCACCGGTGTATGAGCGCCTGGTATTTTTGCCGGGATAGTAAACTCCCGTTGGGGCATTAAGATTTCAAACCGGATACCATCGACTTCAACTGCATTGCCATTCGTCGATTCAACAGATATCAAGTTAGCAAATTTCCTGATGCCAAAATCTTCGGTCGCACTCAGCCCGATTGGTATCATAAAATGCGCTATTTGCCCTAACAAAACTAAAGCCAAAGCCAAACCGAAAATCAGGAAGTTACCCATGAGAAATAGCTCTGTATAAAAACTTTTCACTACTGTTTGTTAAACTTGTTTTGCATTATTTTAATTGTTCCGGCCGTGCCTAAAGCCAATAATCCGAATATGGTGGTGGGTTCGGGGACTTTTTCTGGTAACTGATTGGGGTCGCCACTGTCGAAGTCGGAAAGTGGCAGTTCTCGGATAGCAATGTCGCTGGCTGTAGTAACGCATCCGCCACCACCACTACTTCCGTCACAAGGAAGTGGAGGCAGAGAAATAGGAGGAGAAGGGGGAGGAGTGAATGTGTTGTTCCAACCCCATGAGATACCATTGTAAATCGTTACTGTTTTGGGTGCGGTTTCCTGAACCAAGTAGAGTTCAGCATACCAGTCGTGGTTGTCTTGGCCATCAGGCCGAGTAGAAAAGTCCTCGAAGTAAATTTGGGTGGCATTGGGAGAGACTGTATCGTAGTAAGGAGTAAAAATTGGGTTAAGCCCTAAAATTATAGTTTGAGAGCCTACTTGTGCTTTTAAATTTGGATCTTTCTGCTCTTCTACTACGTCAATTTTGTCTTCATTAGTACCAAAAGGTTTAAGTTCTTGAACACCATTACTGTAGGTGACAAGAGCATGATTACTGACAACCCGTTGAATCCAATGGACGTTACTGCCCATTGGATCTTGACCAGCAACAGGATGGTAAACGATTTGTATATCAGCCCCTACGGTTACGCCTCCATTAGTAGAGGGCTGGGCATAAGGTTTATAAACCCCAATCTCAAAATACCCTTGTATGTTTTGATTTGATTGTGCTTTATTAAACATCCAACCGTTATCCTTCCAAACAGATGAGGTCAGCAGGTTAAAGAAAGCATTTGTTCCGCCTAGTGGAAGTTGCGACACTGGCTTGATAGTTGTAGTTACTGTGCCAAAATTTGGATCGCTGTACGACGCTGGGTTACAGTAGAAGGAACTTAGAGTACAAGGAGAACTGGGTTGTTGCGAGGGGAGTGTAAAAGAGAAAGCCAAGCCCGACCGACCTGTTAAGGCGACCAGTAAAGGCGTTGTCAATAAAACAAGGAAATATCGTTTTAGTTGCACTTTTTGTAACTCCTTTATGTAGTAACTGTTAAAAAGACATCAGCATTTGCGTGAAATTTAGCCCTAAACGGCAACTGGGATGCAATTTTGTTAAGGCTGGACTAGACGAACCTCCACAAATGGAGTCGTGGCTTGACCCGTCCAGAGTCCTTCTACTCTTTGCGGTATGCTGGTTTTTCGATCTTGAGTTAGGTCACGGCAGTAGTTCACCGCGCTAGAGTTGTTATACAAGAACTGAATCTTATAAGTACCAGGCTTGAGATCTTTAAAATCCCATCCACCGCCTAATCCATCCGTGCCTCCCAGATGAAGCAAGTTATCCTGCCAGTAAAGATTGGCATCTAGAAAAAAGGTCACGCTCTTTCCTGACTGGAGTAACGGACAAGTAAGTTGCTCTCTCCTTAATCCCAAGAACATACCTCTAGCTGCTTCGCCGTCAACTGGTAATCCATTTTCTGTTACTATTCTTAAGCCAAGAACAATCTGGGGATCAAAGCGGTTAAGTCGAATGGGAGTTGGCTTTTGGTTGGTAATACGAAGGCCAATTTTTACAGGAGTTGGGAAACCGAACTCTTTTTCTGGGATCGGCAATACTCGCTCCGGCACTAATATTTCAAACCAAATACCATCGACTTCAACTGCATTGTCATTCGTCGGTTCAACAGACATTAAGTTAGCGAATTTCCTAATGCCAAAATCTTCCGTCGCACTCAACCCGGTTGGCATCAGAAAATGTGCTATTTGCCCCAATAAAACTAAAGCCAAAGCCAAACAAAAAACCCGGAAGTTACGCATGAGAAATCGTAGGTTATAACCCCAAATAGAGAAGATAATTTTTATAACAATTCAAAAAACAAGAATTGCCAACTCTTAGCAGTGAAGTAGATGTGGTAGACTCAGCCTTTACTTTAAATCTTTAGAGAGCATTCACAAACAGTAAATTTACGGAACTTTAGAACCTTTATATTTTTGATTTCAGTAAATTTACGGTCTTACAATGCCTGTAACCCTTACCCTGTAAATTTTTTACCTCTATAAAAATCACAATTGCAAAAATATAGGAGTTAGAATTAATTCCAACTCCTCATCTAAAACTCATTCCCCATTCCCTGTTCCCTATTCCCTACTATTAGAGAATTAATCTTGAATATTGAGGGTGATTTTAGCGGATTGAAGTTGTTGATTTAACCAGCGTTCAAATAATTCATTTTGCAACCGTTGTTTGATTTGAGGATTCTCTAAGGACGCTTCTAAAAATTGTTCCACTCGGAAAATACACCAGCCTCCCTCCACTTCCAGGGGGCCAATAATTTGTCCGGGTAGGGTTTGTTGGACAACGACCTTAAGAGCATCGGGTAAAGTTGACAAAGCAACGGCTCCCATCATGCCATTAAACGAGCTTTCATTCGTAATAGAATACTCTTTTGCTAATTCTTCAAACCGGGTTTCATGTTCTTTTAAACGGTTGAATAATGTTTCTGCTAATTCATAGTCATTTAATGAAATTCGAGAGAGAACAATTGCATCTAAAGCAGGTTTTCGTTGGATAAAATAGTTTTCCAGTTCCGGTTCAACCACCGACAGTTTAAGTTTTTCTCGTTTGAACCCCAGCATAATTTGCTGGTGAAACCCTTCATAACTCATGCGATTATTTTCTAACCACTGTTGAAACGCTTGAGGGTCACTAAGATTGCGTTCTAGTCTAAAATTAACAACCGCTTGTTCAATACTCGCAGCCGGGACATCTAAATCAGACCTCGACTGTAATTCCCGATCCAGAATATATTCTCGCAGAATATCTGTGATCATCGGCTGTAATTTTCCAGCCGCTTGCAAATATTTTAGTGCTTGACCTAAAAGTATGGGTTCGTCGTTAACGGTTAAAAAGGGATTAGCCACTGAGATTTACATCCTAAAAAATTCTATTTACCAATATTGTAGGGGTTGAGGTTCCCTTCCTGTAAAATTTGGGCGTAGATGTTGATAGGAATTTGAAATGAGCATTCAGGTTGAATCTCAACCCAGTTTAGAACGATTAGAACAATTGGGGGTTTTGAATTGGCCAATTTGGGAAAAGGAGGTTTCGGAGTTTCCTTGGACGTATGATGAAAGCGAAACCTGCTATTTATTAGCGGGGGATGTCATCGTTACCCCAGAGGTCGGTGAACCTGTGCAGTTTGGAAAAGGGGATTTAGTTACCTTTGCGGCGGGACTGTCTTGTCGGTGGAAAATCCGGGCTGATGTTCGTAAACATTATCGGTTTGGGAAATAAACCTGTAATATTTAGACGTGCCGTTATTTAGACGTGCCATGGCACGTCTCTACAGTAATAATCCGCTAATCATTCCCCCTAATAAAATAAAACCAATTCCGACATTATCACTAAAAATTTTACCATAAATCGGTCTAGGAAGATCGGGTTTTCGCAGTTGCCAATATTGTCTTGACCAGAGCCCAATAGCAGCCGTTAGGGTCAGCCAATATTCCCAATGTAACTGTAGATTCCAGCCTAGAATTCCTAATAAAATTGCTGTGCCTAAAAAGAAAATACCCACAGCATTAGCAGATTGTTCTCCAAAAAAGATGGCACTAGAATTTACCCCTAAACGAAGATCATCTTCGCGATCACTCATTGCATAAACGGTATCAAATCCTAACGTCCATAATATCGTTGCTCCCCATAAAAACCAAGTAGCTGTTTCTAAATTTCCCACCGCCGCCGTCCAACTAATTAATACCGCAAATCCCCAAGCAATTGATAAAACTAATTGGGGAATGGGAAACACTCGTTTTGCTAAGGGATAACCAATAATTACAGGAACAGCCGCCACACATAAACCAAAACTTAAAGGGTTTAAATAAACCGCCAGTCCCGCCGCACAAATAAAGGCAACCCCAGCAATAACCAACCCGGTTTTGACCGTTAAGGCACGGGAAGCCAGGGGACGGGTGCGGGTGCGTTCTACTTCCGGGTCAATATCCCTGTCCCATAAATCATTGACGACACACCCGGCGGCACTGGTGGCCAAGGTTCCAAAGACAATCACCAAAATTAAAGCCAAAGGAGGTGTGCCATGGGTGGCTAAAACAATAGCCCATAAGGCAGGGATCATCAAAATTAGGCGTCCGGCGGGTTTGTCCCATCGCAACAGTCGAATAATAATTTGCCAAGTCGGTTCCGGTAGATTAGATTGGGTCAGCATTGCGCGTTGATGTCAAGATTGAAAGATGGAGTCTTCACAATATTTTTTAACACAGATCCGCAATCGGTCTAAAATTAAAAAGAATAGCTTCTTAGAGAGTGATTATGGTCACATCAATGCCTTTGGTGAAGAGTTTTGAACCCGCAGATAATCGAGATCGAATCTTAGCCGCCATTGATTTAGGAACAAATTCTCTGCACATGGTTGTGGTAAAAGTTCAGCCCCAACTGACTACTTTTACAATTATTGCACGGGAAAAAGAAACCGTTCGTTTGGGAGATTGTGGAGAAAAGGGCAATCTCAAACCAGAGGTGATGGAACGGGCGATTAATTGTTTAAAACGGTTTCAAGGCATTGCTCAAACCTTTAATGCGGAACAAATTGTGGCCGTAGCAACCAGTGCGGTTCGAGAAGCCCCCAATGGTCGAGAATTTATTCGCCGAGTCGCCGATGAATTAGATTTAGAAATTAGTTTAATTTCCGGTCAGGAAGAAGCCCGACGCATTTATTTAGGGGTTCTTTCGGCAATGGAATTTAATAACCAACCCCATATTATTATTGATATTGGTGGGGGGTCTACGGAATTAATTTTAGGAGATGGTTGGGAACCCCGATTTTTAAGTAGTACAAAAGTGGGGGCGGTGCGATTAACTCATGATTTTGTGCATACAGATCCGATTAGTCGCGCCGAATTTTTATATTTACAAGCTTATATTCGAGGCACATTAGAACGAGTTATTGATGAATTATCCTCCCATTTAAAATCCGGGGAAATGCCTCGTTTAGTCGGAACTTCAGGAACGATTGAAACCTTAGTTGGAATTAAAGCTAGAGAGAAGTCAGGAACAGACCCGACTCGGTTGGTTGGGTATAAATTAACGTTAGAAGACTTACAAGAATTTATTAATCGAATTCGGAAATTATCTTATCAAGAACGATTACAAATTCCGGGAATTGCTGACCGTCGCGCCGAGATTATTTTAGCGGGGGCTTTAATTTTACAAGAAGCCATGACGTTGTTAAATCTGCGGTCTTTAACGGTGTGTGAACGCAGTCTCCGAGAAGGGGTGATTGTAGACTGGATGTTAACTCATGGGTTAATTGATGATCGACTTCATTATGGCCGTTCGGTTCGGGAAAGAAGTGTTTTAAAAATTGCTCAAAAATATCAAGTTGATTTAGAATCTAGCCAACGGGTTGCTACTTTGGCGTTAAGTTTATTTGATCAGACAAAAGGATTATTACATAATTGGGGAGAAACTGAACGAGAATTATTATGGTCGGCGAGTATTCTTCATAATTGCGGATTATATGTCAGTCATTCGGCTCATCATAAACATTCCTATTATTTAATTCGCTATGGGGAATTATTAGGATTTACAGAAATGGAAATTGAAGCGATCGCAAATTTAGCTCGATATCACCGGAAAAGTAGTCCTAAAAAGAAACATGAAGCGTATCAAGGTTTACCACGACGGTTTCGACAAGTGATTGATCAATTACATCCTTTATTAAGGTTAGCAGTGGCTTTAGATCGACGTCTGATTGGTGCTATTTCTCAAGTTATTTGTGAATATAAACCCATAACACGGGAGTTTTATTTGAAATTAAAACCAACCCATGCTGATGATGATTGTGCTTTAGAATTATGGAGTTTAGACTTAAAGAAAGAAGCCTTTGAAACTAACTATGGGTTAAAGTTAGTGGCTCAATTAGAGCCTTAATCTTTTGGGGTGCGTGGGCGGAGCTTACACACCCTACAAGATTTAGAATTGGGAGACTTTCATGGCTTTAATTTTGGGTTTTTTATCAAATAAAAATCGGGGTTTAATTAAGGCTCTAAAAACCAGAAAAAGCGATCTCAATTCCCCTGGAACTTTTTGGTTTTTCCATTGACCGGGACGACAAAATAAAAGTTCAATCAGTTGACGATATTGAGATAAATTCACGGCTTGAAATTCGACCTGTAGGGTTAAGTTATCTCCTTTGTAATGGAAGGTTTTGATGCGTCCCTGTAGGCTTAAATTTTCTTCAACCCAATCTAGTTTAATGGTCTGCTGAGTCGAAAAATCCAGGGGATATTGGGTTGTAATATCAATTTCTGCACCAGCTTCTGAGACTTGGGTTGTAATTCCCCAAAGAGTTTGATTTTGAATCTGAATTTGTACGACTCGCCGTAATTCAAACCAATCATAATGATCAGGTTTAGGCGCGTCAATTGTCATTAAAATAGATAAGGTAATAATAATTAAATTGTAAACCCCCCAAATAATTCCTAAACTGATTCCAGATTCGGTATTAATTTCGTCTATTTCAGGTGTTCCTAGAATCGTAATTTTCAGGACAGCTAAAGCTGTTAAGATCCAAAATCCAATTAAGGGTAAAGCCAAATTATGATTCCAATTATAGCGATCTTGAATGATACCCTTTGGCGTGACTTTAAATCCTTGATTAAAAGGATTAAGGATTGTATTTAATACCATTAATCCTAACTGAAAACAATGTTGAATAGAGCAAATTTCATTAAAAATAAAAGAGCGGCTATGATAATTTAACCAAGAAAAAGTTATCATCTGAAAGAAATAAATGGGGGTAAAAAAGTAAAGCCATTCATCTAAAGATGCTTGAACTGGAAGAATATTAAAGAAGGCATAAATTAAGGGAATTATCAGTAAATAGATTCTCAATCCAAACATAAACCAACTGGCTAATCCTTCTAAATGAGCTAACCGTTGTAAGAGGGTTAAACCTGGAATGGTTAAGGGATTAGACTTAATAAAAAAGGCTTGTAATGTTCCTTGTCCCCATCGTTCTCGTTGCGTTAAATGAGCATTAATATTTTCTGCTGCTAACCCAGCACTTAATTTTTCATTCAAATAAACCAGGCGATACCCCTTAGCTGTTAACTGAATTCCGGTGAAATAATCTTCACAAATTGACTCTGTAACAAATCCTCCAATACTTTCTAAAGCACTGCGCCGCACCACAAAAGAGGTTCCTGAACAAACGGTACTCCCCACCGAATTTTTGATTAATTCCAGTTGACGATAAAATTGTTCTTCATCAGGAAGTAATTGATTTTCTAAGCCTAAATTTCGGGCAATTGGGTCAAAGTTATAATAAGTTTGGGGGGTTTGAACTAAGGCAATTTGAGAATCTTGGAAAAAGCCAATGGTTCGATTTATAAAATTTTTGGTGGGAATAAAATCTGCATCAAATACAACAATGAATTCCCCTTTTGTCTGCATTAACGCATGATTTAAGTTTCCGGCTTTAGCGTGAAGATTATCAACCCGTGTAATATATTGACATCCTAAAGTTTGAGCTAATTTTTTAATTTCTGGGCGACGAGTATCATCGAGGAGATAAATTGTTTTATGGGGATAATCTAAAGCTTGACAGCCAATAATGGTTCGTTTTATAATAAATTCAGGTTCATCATAGCTGGGAATAAAAATATCCACTGAAGGGGTATATTTTGTTTCTATAATATCCTTAGCTATGGGATTGACTTCAGATTTATTATCCTTAATTTTCAGGGATAAATAAAGTTGTAAGCTACTGAGAAGCAGCATAAGTAATTCAGCTAAAAATAACCCTAAACTTAAGATTCCAGCAACAGGATGAGTTAAATTGAGTGTGGTGACACTACGCCATAATAAATATCTCAGAATAATGGCTAAATTAATACTAATAATTAACGCTCTTGTCCAAGTTTGAGGCTGAGGAGAGACTTTAATAATAATTGCTGCAATTCCTGAAAAAATCAGGGTAGGTAAAAACAAATATTGTGCAGACAATTCAGGAACTTCAGACCACCAGGGAGGATTATTTTGGAACTCACAAAGGAGATTAAAAAATTCGGTAATATTGGGTTCGCCACTCAACCAAGCGAGGCTTAATACAGTAATTAATGTAACTAATCCCAGAAACACTAAAGTGGTCGTTTGAGGGAGAGGATATCCCAACAAAATTAACCGTTTCAGGCGTTGACTACTAAACCCAAATGTCATAATCCAGAAACTCCTGTTAAAACGCATTTAGTCTGTATTGAGTCAGAGGTCATCCCTAAGACTCAGATTCGCAGAAGAACTGCTTTACATTATTTAACATTTTTTTGAAAATTGCAGGGTTTCTGTTATTCTTCGTTGGATTAATTTTTTATTTTGCCTTGAAAATATTAGCGAAAATGCTTCTGTATCGGGGTTTGAGCCAAATTAATGCCGAGTTTCCGCCTTATTCCCAGGTTTCTAATTCTGCCATCCAGTTATTCCAAAGAGCAATTAATTGTTCTCGACGGGTTTCAAAAGTAGCAGCAATCCAAATTAAAATTAACCCTAAAATAAAGGAAATTACCCATTTCATAAAAGAATAATGAGCATTAAGAATCATTAGTTGTTCTACAATATTAATTAAAAATATTGCAGTTCCAATATAGAGAAAAGCTCGAATTTTAAATCCTAACCCCGCAAAAATTGTGATTAAGCTTAACATTCCCGGAAGAATCCCTATCCCTTGATTAGTTATCAGGGACATTCCACAAAATAGACTGGTTGCAAAAATCCGAAATCCATGCCTCCAAGGGCGATTTTGTTCTAAGATTAAATTGGGTTCAAATTGGGCAAAATAAAGTAATGATAAGGCAATAGGGAGAGTTAGAATAAATTCATCCGCTTGATAATTAATCAACCCTAACCAATGATAAAAGGTAAAATTAATTAAGATTAAACTGAAATAACTTAAGCGAATATTTCGGGTTAAGCTTGATAATGCCATATACAATATAATGGCAAGAATAGCTGAAAGATATCCCGTTAATTGTTGTTCAGGTTGTAAGAGGAAAAAGGAAGTGATAACCGTGATAATCGGAAGAATAATGGCGACTCTTTTCCAGGGTTTCTCCGACCATCCCCCATTATTCCAAGGCAAAATATAAAAGAACCAGGATAGGATTGATACAATTGCCCCTGACCAAGGAATAAAAAATTCGTTTAAATTGAATAAATTTTGTAAATAAAGAATTAAAGCCGTTGCTTCTGCTAAACCGAGATAGACCCAGATTTCCGAGGCTGTAGGATTGGAATTATAACGACCTTGAAAAATAGCATAACGCACGACTAATAGACTGGTTCCAATGGCTAAAAGAGGTTGAGAATAACCCGGAGTTAAACTGGCTAATAATAAAAATAAACTACTAATAAACCAATGAAGATGGGCAATAAATTTGATTTCACTTTCCTGAACTTGTAAATAAACGGTTAACCCCGGACTGAGAACTCGATAAGCATACATTAAACTGGTTCCTAATGTGGCAAAAGCAATCCATTGTGTGGCTAAAGGTTGAGACTGAATTTGATAGAATAAAATTTCATAGGTAGAAATAGAAATTCCTATCAGTCCTAAATAAGTTAAAGGTTTGGTATCGATACTGCGTCTGCCAATGCCAATTAAAATTAAGGCAAGTCCTAGGGAAATTAATCCGGTCCAATTAGCAACGGTTTGGAACCGAAAAACCACACCTAAAAGACCGTATAGAATGGGAATTGTTTGCCAAGGGTTGGGCAGTTTTTGAATTTGATAATGACGTTGCCACCAATCTCCAAAAAGTTGTGTAATTAGTCCTAAAATAATATTAGCAACCGCCAAGCTAACTAAAGAACGGTCGTTAAAAATTAGGATTTCAACAATCAGTAATTCAACGGTCCAAGCTAAACTATATAATATCCAAGGGGAGAATCCCAACCTGTCTCTTCTGGGGGGTTCTGCTATATTTAATCCTCGGAGAATTAAGGCAATGATTAAAATGATTAAGGGTGAAATCAGGTTAGAATTCGCTGGAAATCTAGCTGCATATAACCCAAAGGAATGCAGGGTTATGGCTGAAAGTTCAAACCCTAATAATCCTATTGCCCAACTGTCAATAGATTTTTTATAAAGTTTAATAATTCTTGATTGAGGTGAACCATAGCGGGATAACATTAATCGTGATATCCATAACCCGGTAACGGTTAAACTCAATAACATTAACCATCCTTCTCTGACCACAAAATCCTGTACGGATAAAAAGAGTAAAGTTAATCCTAAACCAACGGTAAAAGTTGATGCAAATAACGTTTTTAGAATTTGGGTATTAACAACCATTAATAGCGTTGTTAAGCCTAAACTCCATAAACGGATTTCAGGATGGGGTAAAGTTAAAATTTGAACTAACCCACAAGCTACAAAACTAAATTGGCTGGCTTTTATTCGTTGAGTATCTGTGGTTTGGGTTGCTACAACTGTTAAGGCTAGGGGTGTGATTAACCAAGTAATTTCTAAAGTTTTGTTATCAAAATAAAAGTTAGTTAAAAATAACATATAACTGAGTTCAGATAATACTATTCCTAGGTTTAAAGCATCTTTTCGGATAATATTATCTAGGGGGCTATTGACCGTAAATAATAAAAATTCACCCAGCATTAAGCCCAATAAAATTATTGCCCAAAGTTCTAAGGTTAAGTTGGGAAATTGCCAGTAAACTAGATTACAAACGGTAACTAACCCTAAAAGATGGGTAGCTAAAACTAAGGGGGGGTTTAGGGGTTGACGACGGCTCGTAATAACAGCTAGAGTAATAGTAGAGGCTAATAAATTTAGCGATCGCAATGCCGGGTTTAATAATGATAAACTGGTTAGAAATACCCCAAACATTAAACTCATTTGATCTCCAAATTGAGCTAATTTTCGTTGTGGACGGTGGTAAATCCAATCCGTCAAGACAACCATTGCAATCAGATAGGGAAACCAGGTTAAACTCAGTAAAGCCCAAGGGGAATGCTGAGAACGGGTAACTTCTACTCCAACTGTAATCGCCGTTTGTCTAAGTTCCGGTGGAATTAAACGACCGACTAACACCACCATTGATAATCCAAAACCAAAGATTGCAGCTAAATCTTGGCGTTTCCAATATTTTAATAAATTATCAGTAAAAATTCCAACGCCAATTCCACTGATTAAAAAGGCTTGTCCAGGTTGGGTAAAAATCGTGATTAACCAGCCGAAAAATAGAATACCATAGCTACACCGATGTAAAATAATAGAAGGAGAAAGATATAAAAAAATTGCAAAGATTCCTAACGCTAACCCAAGCTCACTAATAGCAATATCAACGCCAAAAATTGCCCGACCAAACAGCAAGGCGAGAAGATAAATAACAATAATTTTAGGGTCGATGCGTTGGTTGGGAGTAGAAGCAGTTGGGGGCGGGTTAACAATGGTTAAAATTCCACTGATGATAATTCCTAAATAAACCGCGATGACAGGAAAACCTGGAATTTGCCATCCCCAGTTTAAATAACTTAATCCTAACTGGTTGAAGAGGAAACGACGTTGCAATTGTCCTTGATTTCGATATAAAATAATCGTTAGGGCAGTTAGGGCAATTGTAGCGATCGCTATTGTAACTAACCCTAAAGGATATAACCACAACTTTAATCCATCCATTGCCCAAAAATTCAGAGGAATTAACAGTAAAGTTACTAATTTTAAAGCTTCCGCCGTCACGGGTAAGCTAGACTGTTGACTTCCCCATAAACTCGTCCCCCAAAAAGCAAAGGTATAGGCAAATAAGATTAAATATTGTCCGGTGGCTGGAAATTTTTCCCACTGACTTGCTGCTAAAACTCCAGAGGAAACAATGACTAAAAATAACCCTAAAAATAATAGCCAGCGAACACTCAATTCAGCTTTTAAAGATTCCACTAAATCCGTTACAATAGCTGGAAATTCAAAAGCAGGTTGGGGCGGTTTAGAAACAACAGAATTTCGAGTTGTTGTTTCCGTACTCACAACGTTAGTTTTAGCAGAAGAGACAACCTTTTGAGGGATAGGGTCACTTAAATAAAGTTCACCAATTTCGCGGACTTGGGTATCGGATAATAAACCTAAACGCAACCAAGCTTCTAACCCTTCTAAAATCATTGGATTAGTTGTATCGGTTTGAATTAAGATGCGAATTAAGGGTTTTGGCGGAGACATGGGGGGAAGGGTTGGGGTTTGGGGAAAAAGACGGAATGGATTTTGATGTATGTCTACGATAACGGCTGATCTTGCGAGTTAGATTTTTATTAATAATTATTTTAGATCATCAAAAAGCTGAAAACCAAGCTTCTCGTCTGAATTCATTAATGATGGAGGACGACTATAATTTTATTTGAAATTAAGGGCGATTTCGGTTATTTTATGCTATTCTAATACTTAAGCATTTATTCAGTCTGCTATGGTTCAAACTGATCCCCCACGTTCCCCAAAAGAAGTCCTACCGACGATGTATGACCTCAAAAGTGAAGACCCGGAGGAACCCGGTTTGCCCGACGAATTCCATGATTTACAACCCGAATTATTGAGAATAACGTTTCATCCCCCCGGTTATTCTCCCGACTCGATTTTTATTGCCAGTGACCTTAATCTCTATTATGACCCTCACCATTTGAACTGGTATAAACGCCCAGATTGGTTTGTGGTTATGGGAGTATCTCGGTTATATGAACAACGGGATTTACGCTTAAGTTATGTAACTTGGCAAGAAGGAGTAAACCCGTTTGTGGTGGTAGAATTATTATCACCGGGAACAGAAGCTGAAGATTTAGGTCAAACCTTGCGGGAAATTCATCAACCGCCGACAAAATGGGAAGTTTACGAACGAATTTTACGCATCCCTTATTATGTGGTTTTTAG
Source organism: Planktothrix sp. FACHB-1365 (assembly GCF_014697575.1). Lineage (GTDB taxonomy): Bacteria > Cyanobacteriota > Cyanobacteriia > Cyanobacteriales > Microcoleaceae > Planktothrix. The sequence continues at coordinate 50,242 of NZ_JACJSC010000032.1, forward strand.
TCGTTATACTAATGAATTGCGGGTATTTCAAAATAATGCCAGTCGCTATCAGGAATTAACGGTTTCAAATTCACGGGTTTGGATGCCAGAATTAGAATTAGGTTTAGGATTATGGCAAGGATATTATCAAGGAATTGCAGGATGTTGGTTGCGTTGGTATGATCAAAATCAGAATTGGATACCAACACCGACAGAACAAATAGAACAGGAACGTTTAAGGACAGAACAGGAGCGTTTAAGAGCAGAAAAAGAACGACAAAAAGTTGAAGAATTAGAAGCCCTATTGCAGCGTTATCGAGAACAATATGGCGATTTATCCTAATAATTATAGAGACGTACCCCCTAATAATTGTAGAGACGCGCCATGGCGCGTCTCTACAGATTTTGTAAGGGTTAGATAGGGAATCAATGTTAGAATCCGTTACGAGCCCAAACAACCATTGAAATTGAAAAAGTAAACAGCACTAACAGCGAAACCCAGCCCAGTGAGACAATATCCATAGTAATGTTTTAAAAACGTTGCACAATAACTGCACTATCGATCATAACTTGAAACGGAGCGATCGCGTGAACCTAAACTCCTCCTCAAATTTTACCGCCATAGAACGGTTAGAATCTCTCAAGGCAGGTCTTTTAGCCGGATTTTGTGTCGGACTGACCCATATTCTCCTCAGTAGCCTTAACCTGTGGCTTTGGGGACAACCGATTAATGTTTGGCTTTCCGTCCCCATCGCAGGAATTAGCGGGTTTTTATTGGGTGTCACCTATCGTTACATTATTCGCGGCGACCATAACCCCCAATTAAAATTAGGAGGAATTTTTGCCTTTGGACTGGTTCGCGGCTTGGCAGAAATTGACATCCAACTTAAAACCCAAACTTCCCTAGAAGAAATCGCTATTTTAGGAAGCGAAAGTTTATTATTATTTGGAATAGCGGGATTAATATTAGATAAAGCCTTACAAAAAGGTTGGATTAAACCCTTTGCTTAAAATTTTTCCCCCTATTCCCGGTTGCCAATTTTAACCCAAATTCAAAACCTCAAAATCCGGTTCTCCATAGGTCATATTCCGGTCAATGGCTGACAAAATCTTACCATTTGCTAAATCTGAAAATAAACAATCACAAACCAACTGACCCACATCTGCCCGATGAATCATACCTGCAACCCGATAATTTTCCGTTAATACGCCATTCCCCGTTGCGGGTTCAGATTTTAACCCCCCCGGACGAATAATCGTGTAAGTCAGTCCACTATTCATTAAATGTTGTTCTGCTTTTTCCTTTTCCACCAAAACCGATTTTAAAGTTTCCAACGCTTGAGGAGGTAACGCCACCACACTCTCCCCACTCCCAATAGAAGACACTAAAATAAACTTCCCGACCCCTGCTTTCACCGCCGCATCAATTAAATTTTTATTCCCCAAATAATCAGCCCTTTCTCCCTCTTTGGGTAAACCGCCAATGGTACTAATTACCGCAGAAATCAGTTCTGGGCCTAATAGTGCCTGTTCAACGGCCATGATATCTAAAGCATCCCCCATCACCACTTGTACCCCCATCCCTTCCAACTCTGGGCGAGTGTCCGGTGTTCTTAATAATGCTTTCACGTTTTGCTGTTGGTTTCGCAGGGATTTTGCTATTTCTCGCCCTACGCCACGACTTGCACCCGCCACAAAAATATAAGATTCACTGCTCATGGATGTTAACGATTCAACAATTCTTTCTATCTATCAATTTACTATAGCAATCCGCTCTGACAAATCAATAAAAGCTACAATCGTTTTATATTATCAATTTTTGTACGATTAAGTCCCCCTATTAACAGTTCTAGCCGTGTCCTTACAAAAATTATTTCAAATTAGCACTTCGGCGCCGCCGCCTATCCATTGTACAAATCCCGCCTGTCCCCAACCCCGGAACTCCTTGGGAAATTCCATCTGTGAAACCTGTCAAACTCCCCTAACCTATCGATATTTGTGGGCGACGGGTTCCGGGGCGGCTCAAATTCAACCGGGTCAGTTAGTGGGAAATCGCTATTATGTGACCTTTCCCCAAGTTTGGTTAGATACCAAACCCGGAGCTCCGCCGATTTTGCCCGATATGCTCTCGGAGTCCATTTTATCCTATTTATACTTACATCCTCATCGCCTGCATATTCCTGGGGTGTTTGGGGTGTATCCCTTGGGAATTCCCCCAGAAGCAACCGAAACTTTATTATTAGATAACATTCCCGTTGATAGTCGGGGTCAACTGTTCCCGACGTTAGTAGAAGCATGGCCAAAAACAAACCCCGTGCGTCAGGTGTATTGGTTATGGCAAATGCTGCAATTATGGACACCGTTAACCGAACAAGGTGCCGCCTATAGTTTATTAGTCAAAGATAATTTACGGGTGGACGGCTGGCGGGTGCGGTTGCGAGAACTGCATCAAGGCAAAGTTCAACCCACCCAACGAGATTTAGCCGAATCTTGGACAGCGTTTATTGAAACCGCCCATCCCACCATCCAATATCGGTTACAAACCCTTCATCAATTGCTGCGTCATCAAGAGGACTCGTTAAAAGAAGTGGCGAGTCAACTGAATCACTTATTAATGGAACAAGCCGCCCAATTACCCTTACATTTAGCGGTAATGGGATTAACAGATGTGGGGATTAAACGTTCCCATAATGAGGATAATTGTTATCCAAATTTTCAGGATGTACGGAATCTTTATATTTATCCGAATGATAAATTAATTCCTAATTTAAGTATTGTTTGTGATGGTGTGGGGGGTCATGATGGGGGGGAAGTAGCCAGTCAATTAGCGGTACAATCTGTTAAACCGTTAATTCATAGTTTAATGGCGGAAATTTATGCTCAAGAAGAATTAGCATCGCCAGAATTAATTATGGAACAATTGCAAGAAATTGCTCGGGTTATTAATAATGTAATTGCGGCGCAAAATAATCAACAGGGGCGAGAATTTAGACAACGGATGGGAACAACCTTAGTTATGGCGTTGCAACTCCCCCAAAAAGTCAAAACTCCAGAGGGGATTGAATTCAATAATTGCCATGAACTTTATATTGTCAATATTGGGGATAGTCGGGCTTATTGGATAACCCAGAATTCCTGTCAACAATTAACCCTGGATGATGATGTAGCAAATCGAGAAGTCCGTCAGGGTCGCTGTTTATATTGGGATGCTGCTCAACGCTCTGGTTCGGGTGCTTTAACCCAAGCGTTAGGAACTAGAGAAGCGGAATTTTTGCGCCCTATGGTGCAACGATTTATTATTGAAGAAGACGGATTATTATTATTATGTTCCGATGGATTAAGTGATAATCAACGAGTTGAACAATGTTGGCAAGATTTTTCCGCTTCGGTGTTAAATGGAGAACAATCTTTAGAATCTGCTGTACAAGGATGGATTGATGTTGCTAATGATAAAAATGGTCATGATAATGTTTCCGTTGTTTTAACTTATTGTGGGGTTTCTCCTCAAAAATTAGTGTTAGTAGAAACCATACCATTATCCACAAAACCAGAATCCCTAGAAACTGAACCAACGGAAGCATCTAAGGTTTTATTATATGGTGAATCCATTCCTGAACCGGAAATTCAACCCACACCAAAACCTGCCTCTAAATGGAAAGAACTTGCCTTTATTCTGAGTTTATTTGCCATAGTAATCTCCGCAGGTTTTGCCATTTGGTGGCAAGTCAGTCAATCTCAAATCCAATCCATTCCTGAAGAACCAAAACCCACAAATAAACGTTAGTTCTGATTCTAACTTAATTATGGTGTTCCCCCAGGCGTTCCACTTCCTAACTGAACATTAGGGGTTTGAATAATATTCCCTTGTTGACCATTCCATTTTTCCACCCGAACTCGTTCCACTCTTAAACGCTCTAATTCTAATAATTGGGGGGTAATTGAATTAGCTAATAAACGGTTTGATTCGGCTTCTGCTCTGGCTTGTTCAATGGTGACTTGAGCTTCTCCTTTGGCTTTAGCAACATTGGATGCAGCTTCTGCTTCGACTTTACGACGGTTAGATTCAGCCGTTTGAGCCGCTTGTTGTGCCGCAAATTGTTCATCAATACTCTTTTGAATTTCAGGAGGTAAACGTAAAGGATTCAATAAAGAAATATCTTGAACAATAATAATTGGAAACCGTTTTTCAGTACAATTTCTCACACCAGCTACTAATTTTTGTTGATTCATCGGTAACATGGCTGGCGTTAATTTCTGATTTTCTGCGACTTCTCCAAAACAATTTCTTAACCCATTTCTTAACTCATTGGCTCGAAATTGCTCAGGGGTTTTTCGATAGGTTTCATAAAATTGATGAAGTTTGGTTTTTGTTGTTCCTGAAAGAGCTTCTGTACTAAATCCAAAGGAAACCCCGACATCCGCAGAAACCGGACTTCCTCCCACAGAAAATACCACAGATTCATCCGTCGGGGAACCTTCTGTTGCAGCTTGAGTAAAGGGATAGGTATTAATAAATGTGGGGAAAACTACCACTTCTTCCGTATAACCATTATACCACACTCTCCCTGTAACGACTTTAGCATTTTCGATGCCTTTTTCTCCGCCATAAAGTTGTATTTTTAACCCCGCATAACCGGGTTCAACAGTGGTGACGTTGGTTCCTGGAAGAATACCACAGGAACTTAAACTGGTTCCTAAAAGAGTGGTAAATAGAATAGATGAAAAACGGGTGAATTTCATCGCTTTTTAGCTCCCTGTAATAAATCAAGGGGTGAAAAATTTAATTGAGAACAATCAGGATCATTTTTTAAGGTTTGAAATATTTCTATTTTTTCCTGAATGGAAGTTGGAGATAACTCGATAAAATTCCATATTTTTAATACTTTATATTCAGGAAAGTAAGAAATAAATATTTTTCTTGCTTGAGAAGCTCTCCAAATTTTTAATAAGCTATAAACTCCTGAACTGCTTAATAAAATAAAAACACAGAGCCACATTAAAAACCCAATAATGGGTAGATTAGAGTTTAAAAAATGAGGAGCCATTGCAATTAAAAATAGAGAAATTAAAACTTCTATTATTCCAATGACTAACCATTTTTTTAGAGGATTAGTTCTCACAACTCTCTCCCATCTCATAACTAACAGATTTGATTGTTTATCTGTCCTGTTTCACATCACTCCCTTCCTGGAACTAATACTCATATTATATGCTGTTTTTTCTAAACTTTTTTCAGGGGGATAACCGTACTTTTTAAACGCTGTTGACAAAAGATTAAAATTTGCTATAACTAGATAGAATGTGGGAAATTTGCGATCGCTATTGAAAACCAACCTAATTTGATCAATCTTTTGGCTTCCACTAGCGACAACTGATAGGTGTTGGCAACAAAGAAGGCAAAATTTAGGGCTGAAATCTTTGTCTATTCTGGGTTTGAAGTCTATCTACTTGATTAAGAGGTTGGCGCAAGTTCTGAAAGTCTTATGGGAAAGGGATTTTAGGATATTTTTATTTTTACCCCTTGTCAAGTCGATGGCTGAAATGGTATATTCTGATCAGGTTGTCGGAATCGCACCTTGAAAACTAAATATATCAAGGGTTTCAGAAGCCTGCGGTTATAATAACCATTAATCCCTATCAGGGATTGAAACCGGTTGGCAAGTTCGCAGGAGAAAGGGTCAAGGTCGGGGGTTATAATAACCATTAATCCCTATCAGGGATTGAAACTGTGATTTTCTTAATATCCTCTTCTGGCATTCGCTGTTATAATAACCATTAATCCCTATCAGGGATTGAAACCTCGATGCAACTGGACGGGTCAAACCCCAAGATTTATGTTATAATAACCATTAATCCCTATCAGGGATTGAAACGTACAGGAAACCAGAGACTTGAGACAACCACCTCAAGTTATAATAACCATTAATCCCTATCAGGGATTGAAACTTAACATATCCCAGATATAAACCTTCATATAAACTGTTATAATAACCATTAATCCCTATCAGGGATTGAAACGCGATTCTATGGCCTGGAGTTATCCCCTACGATTCCAGTTATAATAACCATTAATCCCTATCAGGGATTGAAACAGCCAAACTTTTAAGGGAGTCATCCCCCCAGTGAGAATTGTTATAATAACCATTAATCCCTATCAGGGATTGAAACGCAGCGCTGGCATGAAGGCAGCCATGGCAAGGGGTCAACATTGGTTATAATAACCATTAATCCCTATCAGGGATTGAAACATCGGGTAAATAGTAATACTATCTTTTGTGTATGCGTTATAATAACCATTAATCCCTATCAGGGATTGAAACACAATAAATGCCTCAATCTAAAAAAGGGAAATGTTATAATAACCATTAATCCCTATCAGGGATTGAAACAATTAACCTTCGTGTTCCAATTTATGAAGCCAGGTTATAATAACCATTAATCCCTATCAGGGATTGAAACAAATACTCACCCGGATGAAGGTTAGCTAAATCGCAGTTATAATAACCATTAATCCCTATCAGGGATTGAAACGGGAGTGTAGCTTTTGATGATGGCGGTATCATAGAGTTATAATAACCATTAATCCCTATCAGGGATTGAAACCTTTGGATTCATTTTGCAGTAAGATAATAGTCGTTATAATAACCATTAATCCCTATCAGGGATTGAAACGCCTGTACCTGCTGTCGCAAAAGCAGAACCCGCAGTTATAATAACCATTAATCCCTATCAGGGATTGAAACTTTGCCCTTGGTAACGGTTTCCCGTCCGTTGAAGTTATAATAACCATTAATCCCTATCAGGGATTGAAACATTGTTGTATTCCCAGTCAACGATATGTTTTTGATTAGAAGTTATAATAACCATTAATCCCTATCAGGGATTGAAACAACTTAATGTGGGTAATAGGCTTTTCAAATCTACAGTTATAATAACCATTAATCCCTATCAGGGATTGAAACAAGTATTGAGTGACCGCAAATAACGTGATTATAGGTTATAATAACCATTAATCCCTATCAGGGATTGAAACCAAGCAATTTCGGGTGATCCCAGAAAGGTGAAACTGTTATAATAACCATTAATCCCTATCAGGGATTGAAACTTCCTCAAAACCTTTAGAATCAACGCTTTTAAGTAATCCGTTATAATAACCATTAATCCCTATCAGGGATTGAAACTTAGATAAACTGGCTACGGATTGAAGAGCGTACTCGTTATAATAACCATTAATCCCTATCAGGGATTGAAACGCAAATATTAGAAAGTGGGCTATAAACCGATTGTCGAGTTATAATAACCATTAATCCCTATCAGGGATTGAAACCAGATTAATTTGTAGTACGCAAAGCAATACAACAAAAATTATAATAACCATTAATTGTATCAGTCAATAGGGACTCTTGCAATCGGGAATGGGGAATGGGGAATGGTTAAGAGTCAACACCCCTCTTTTCCACTGATCTGTTTAAGAATGTTGTGAATCATTTAATATAGTGAAATCCTGTAATAATTTATGTTTGGTTTAATGATTCATCAACAACGCTTTTCCCGATTGTTATTGAGTTTACTGATAACTTTTTCCTTGAATCCTTTCCTGTTAGTGTCTGTCGCTCGTTCTCAAACTTTAGCTTATTGTAAATTATCTGCCCAAGCGATCGCTCAAAAAGAAAGTTTACGACAAACCGCATTAACCGGAGATGCCCAGGCTATTCAAAACTATAATACCATTATAATTCAACACGCTCAACAAGTCAATCAATGTCGTCAACGAATTAACCCCAAAACTCAAGCGATATGGTTAAGATTATATCCCTGTGATGCTCGACCCGGAGAAATTGAGCGGATTTTAGATAATATTATTAATAAAGGATATAATAAAGTTTATTTAGAAGTATTTTATGATGGTCAAGTGTTGTTACCTGCTAGTAAAAATCCCACGGCTTGGCCATCAGCAATGCGATCGTCAGGAATGGAAAACCGCGATTTATTAGCAGAAACCATCCAAAAAGGAAGACAACGAGGATTAAAAATTTATGCTTGGATGTTTATGTTAAATTATGGTTATACTTATACTTTAAAACCCGATAAAAATTCAGTTTTAGCCCGCAATGGTAAAGGAGAAACAACAACAACAGCAGTGATTGACCAAACTAAAATCGACGAATATGGCGAAAGTTTTGTCAATCAAGGGTTTGTTGACCCCTATCATCCCACGGCTAGACAAGATTATTTAACCTTATTAAATACTATTTTACAACGTCGTCCCGATGGTGTTTTATTTGATTATGTTCGCTATCCCAAAGGGTTAGGAGGAGAATCCGTTGCGACCAAAGTTAAAGATTTATGGATTTATGGAGAAGCATCTCAACAAGCCTTTTTAAATCGAGCCAGTAGTCAAAAAGGCAAAGACTTAATGCAGCGATTTATACAGCAAGGATTTATTACTGAAAATGATGTAAAGGCGGTGACAGAAAAATATCCTGATGAAAAAGATAAACCTTATTGGCCAGATGAGAAACAATGGAAAACATTAGCCTCTGTTCCTAAACTAGGAGAAACTTTACAATTACAATTATGGCGGTTAAGTGTTGCCCATGCCAGACAGGGAGTTTTAGACTTTTTAGCAACCGTAACTCAACCTGTTCAAAGCCAAGGAATTCCGGCGGGAGCGGTATTTTTTCCTGAAGGAAATCGTAAAATAGGAGGGATGGGTTTTGATTCCCGAATGCAGCCTTGGGATCAATTTTCACCCTCAATTGAATGGCATCCCATGTCCTATGCTGTCTGTGGTCAAGTTAACTGTATTACAGCGCAAGTGCAGCAAGTGATTCAGCAAGCTCCCCCAGGAACTCAAGTGATTCCCGCTTTAGCCGGAGATTGGGGAAAATCCATAAAAAATCGCCCTTCTTTAGAACAACAAATGGTGAATATTTCTACAATCATTCCTCAAATTAATGCGTTTAGTCATTATGGTTATGATTGGCAAAATTTGGAAGAAACCCGACAACGAAAATTCTGTAAACAGTAAATAGGTGTTGGGTGTCAGGGAAAGGAGGAAAAGTTAGCTAAATGCGTAAAATCTGTGATCAGAATTTTTTGTGATGTAATATGAAATTCCTAAATGTTTGCTACAAATCCCCCCTGTAGAGACTAGCCATGCTTAGTCTCTACAGGGGGGTTAGGAAGAATCATCTGTAGCATCTATAATGGGATTTCATAAATTGAGATAACGATGAGTTTAGCTCATAGCTGATAAATTCCGCTATAATAGGGGTATCAATTGGAGTTAATAAAATGAAAAGTGCAGAACCTCAAGCAGGTTTAACCAGTATTATTTTAGGAATTGCCTTAGCAATATTAGCATTAATCTCCGTAAATTCTTTTGTTATTGTTAACCCGGGTCAAGCGGGAGTATTGAGTATTTTAGGAAAAGCGCAAGATGGGGTATTATTAGAAGGAATTCATTTTAAGCCCCCTTTAGTTTCTAATGTTGACATTTATGATTTAACGGTGCAGAAATTTGAAGTTCCCGCCCAAAGTTCTACTAAGGATTTACAACAATTATCAGCGAGTTTTGCCATTAACTTTAGGCTTGACCCGCTACAAGTGGTGAGAATTCGACGAGAACAGGGAACGTTACAAAATGTTGTTTCTAAAGTAGTTGCTCCCCAAACCCAAGAATCTTTTAAAATTGCAGCAGCAAAACGAACCATTGAAGAAGCGATTACGCAACGGGAATTATTGAAATCAGACTTTGATGAAGCACTGAATGAACGATTAGATAAATATGGAATCATTGTCTTAGATACCAGTGTGGTTGATTTGGCTTTTTCTCCTGAATTTGCCAAAGCCGTTGAAGAAAAACAAATTGCTGAACAACGAGCAAGACGAGCAGTTTATATTGCGAAAGAAGCAGAACAACAAGCTCAAGCTGATATTAATCGGGCAAAAGGAACGGCGGAAGCTCAACGATTATTAGCAGAAACATTGAAAGCTACAGGGGGACAATTAGTCTTACAAAAAGAAGCCATTGAAGCTTGGGAAAAGGGAGGTGCTCAAATGCCAAAAGTGTTAATTATGAATGGAGATAATAAAAGTATGGTTCCGTTTTTATTTAATTTAGGGAATCTCCCAGAAATGGGTTATGAATAATTGTTAAAACTCAGACTGTTGTGAGGGTTGATATTGCCAAATTTTGTCTCTTTGGATTATCCAGAGTTTACCTTCTACTTCTGTTTCATCTAAAGCATTAACTAGGGTATCAATTGCCTCATCCAAATCTTGTGGGGTGGGTTGAGAAGGTAAACGGATAACCACAATTCCTGAATAATTAGACGGATTATAGCGGAAAGAATTACTAAACCCTCTATCCAAAGTAATTAAACATCTTCCCTCACGATGACAAATTTCAATTAAGCTGAAATCATCCGTTGAACTTAGATTTTGACTTCTGACAGTTTCAACATCATGACCTGCTAAACGTAAACGTGATACAGCCCGAAGATTTCCTAAATTTTCATCAAGTTTGATTTTCATTTAACCACTAATTAACGAGATCTAACCGGAATTTCTACATAACAATCACGGGACATTTCAGCACCATAAGCAATACAAGCTAGAATATCTTCACGTTCTATTCCAGGGTACTCTTCTAAGAGGGATTCAATGGTAACTCCACTGGCTAAAAAATCTAAGATGAGAGAAACCCAAATTCGATGACCCCGAATGCAAGGTTTGCCAAAACAAATGTTAGGATCAATAGAAATTCGAGACAGTAAACTTGCTGGTGTCATACTTCACCTATTGTATTGGGTTTCAGTTCGACTATTATTAGGGGTCGAGGGGGGCTTTACAACCCCCGACTCCCATTCAGAACCGTGCTTGCGACTTTCACCGCACACGGCTCCTAGTCTAATTGTCTGTTATCATCAGAGTATCCATCTTCTTTTGAGTT
>NZ_JACJSC010000033.1 GCF_014697575.1 Planktothrix sp. FACHB-1365
TAAATTCCTCGACATTAGCCCCAATATGACTATTAATAATACTAGCCATATTGGATGCCTTGTTCCCTGAGCCTTCCGGTAATCCTTGACTTTTTTCAGTTTTTCTATTAAAGTTGTTAGCATCTTTATTTTAGAAAAAATAAGCGACCGCTCTTGATTTTATCAGGTAGCGATCGCTCTTTCTTTACTCTTTTCCCCCCGACTTTGAAACAGCCCTGCTTAATAAGGGGGGGACAGGAGAGATCAAAGTCCCCCTTTTTAAGGGGGATTTAGGGGGATCTGATCTCGGCTTTAATCACAGGTTTTCGGCTGAAGTTAACACCAATGATAGGAAAGTAAACCCGCCCGGTCTTTGGCTACATTTAACAAAATAATACTAGAAACCCGGTTTCTAATTCCCCTAACACACGCTACAATATTATTAACCCAGAGGAGCATCCCATGAACGAAGAACGCCTCGCCGCTTACCGTGATTTAATTCAGCTATTGATTGATTGTCCCAACGGAGAGGAGGTAACAATTCTCCAAGACCATGCTGAATTAGTGGATATGGGGTTATGCTTAACGATGAAGATGGTCGCAGAAACCCTAACGGAAAACGGACAGGAACAAACCGCCCAATGGTTATTAAACTTCGCAGAACAATTAATGATGCTGTTATCCTCTCCATCCCCGGACGATGAGCAATCCAATCAATATTCCCTTCAAGATTATATGACCTTAATTCAAGGATTATTGCAAGCCGAAGATGAAGATAATATTGAACAATTAAATACCCTGCTTGCCGATAACCGCCATCTCCTCAACCCACAATTTGCGGAAGTCTTAACAGTTGTCAATGCGGGATTTATTGAAGAATACCCAGAAGCAACAGAAAGGATAGTAGCCTTAGTCGGAAATATCAGTATTAGAATTAGCGAATTTCCTCTGGGAAATCCTAGATATATTCAAAACATTGCCATTGCGGGATCTGAGTTTGTCTTGGGTTATCATCAGGAAGAATCCGAATTATGGGCGCAAGCCAATAATAATCTGGGGCTTGCCTATTTAAGACTAGCAGCAATAGAAAATACCGAGGAGAATTTAAAAGCAGCCATCGCTTGTTATCAACAGGCTTTAATTGTTTATCAACAACAGACATACCCCCAACAATGGGCAGCGACTAATAATAATCTGGGGACTGCCTATTCTGACCTCGCTGCCCTGGAAAATCCCCAGGAAAATATAAAAGCAGCGATCGCTTGTTATGAAAAAGCTTTAATCGTTCGTCAACAACAGACATACCCCCAAGATTGGGCAGGAACAAATAATAATCTGGGGAGTGCCTATTTAAGACTAGCAGCAATAGAAAATACCGAGAAGAATTTAAAAGCAGCCATCGCTTGTTATCAACAGGCTTTAATAGTTTATCAACAACAGACCTACCCCCAACAATGGGCAAAGACAAATAATAATCTGGGGAGTGCCTATTTAAGACTAGCAGCAATAGAAAATACCAAGAAGAATTTAAAAGCAGCCATCGCTTGTTATCAACAGGCTTTAATCGTTTGTCAACAACAGACATACCCCCAAGATTGGGCAACGACTAATAATAATCTGGGGACTGCCTATTCTAACCTAGCAGCAATAGAAAATACCCAAAAGAATTTAAAAGCTGCCATTGCTTGTTATAACAAGGCTTTAATAGTTTGTCAACAACAGACATACCCCCAAGATTGGGCAGGAACAAATAATAATCTAGGGACTGCCTATTTAAGACTAGCAGCAATAGAAAATACCGAGGAAAATTTAAAAGCAGCCATCGCTTGTTATAACAAGGCTTTAATCGTTTGTCAGCAACAGACATACTCCCAACAATGGGCAGGGACAAATAATAATCTGGGATATTGCTATTCTCAACTCGCCTCCGAAGTTCAGGGGTCAGCACAACAAAACCTGTATGGTCAGGCTGTTCATTGTTATCGACAAGCGTTAATAGTTCATCAACCCAAAATATTACCTCTGGACTGTGTAGGAACTGGACGCAATTTCGGGGATTTAGGGTTTAAAATTGGGAACTGGGAATGGGGAGTGGAGGGCTATGAATGGGCGATGAAAGCAGTAGAAAATAGTCGCAGTCGGGCGCAAACCGATCAACAGCGTCAAGAGATTTTAGCCGCAGCCATTGGGGTTTATGCAAATGCGATTCAATGTTATATTAATTTGGGGAATTATCAACAGGCATTATTGACCGCAGAGCGATCGCGGTGTCGGCAGTTAGCGGATTTATTTGCGAGTAAGGATCTCTATCCCAATGCGGAAGTTCCCCCGGAATTGGTGGCGGAATATAATGCTTTGAAACAACGGATGAATCAGTTAGAGCAAACACCCCCACCGAATACGCCGGAAAATCCCTCAAAACCTGGTCAACTCTCCCCAGAAACTTTAGCAGAAATTGAACAATTAGAAACGGAAAGAAAGCAGCTTTGGCAAAAAATTCGCAGTCATGATCCGGTATTAGCGGGTCAAATAGAAGTCGATGTGATTCAGTTAGCAGAAATTCAGCAGTTAATTCAGGATGATGTCACCGCTATTGTTAGTTTTTATAGTACCAATGATCAAACGTTTGTGTTTGTGTTGCGGCGGAGTGACCTAACCCCCCTAACCCCCCTTCCCTGCGAGGGAATGGGGGAAGAATTTGACTCGTCTGTGCTTTCTAACTTCCCACTTGTTTCTAACTCCCCTCGCCTCGCAGGAGAGGGGTCGGGGGAGAGGTCTTACTCCCTAACCCTCCACACCTGCGACGGTCAAGGATACAAAACCCTGCAAAATTGGATCTTACAAAATTGGTTAACACCTTATGTCGAAAACAAGAATCAATGGCTGCAAAATATGGGTAATTTTCTTAGTGAAATTGCTCAAAGATTGGAAATTAATCAATTAATTAAGGAACATTTACAGGGAATAGAAGAATTAATTATTATTCCCCATTTGTATCTCCATCAAATGCCCTTTGCAGCTTTACCGTTGAATCTCAATCCTATTATTCCCAGTGGCGAAACCCAAACCGCAAAAACTCGTCAAATGGGGTTTAGTGAGCCGATTTCTAGCAGTTATAGCGAGTCAGAAAACAATACAGAATTACCGGAATATTTAAGTGATCGCTTTCGGTTAAGAGTGGTTCCCAGTTGTCAAATTTTGAAATATTGTAGCGATCGCAATCTAGTTCCCAAACCCCATCAATTAGGAATTGTAGAAAATGCTACCGGAGATTTATTCTATACAGAAAAAGAATGTCAAGAGTTAGCAAAACGTTATCAAGTTCCTGAAGAATATCATCTCAAAAAGGAACAAGCTACTCCAGATAATTATATCAAATTAGCGAAAAAAGTGCAACGGTTACATTCGAGTCATCACGCCAATGCAGACTTAAATCATCCCGAAAATTGTAAATTAGTTTTAGCGAATAAAGCCGAACTAAATTTAGCCACAATATTTACCTTAAGGTTTCCAGAGTTATCAGATTTATTTTTATCCTGTTGCGAAACTAATTTAACCTTAACTCCCATTACCGATGAACCCCTATCCTTAGCCGCAGGTTTCCTCTCAGCAGGGGCGCGAAATGTTGTGAGTACGTTGTGGGCGGTGGAAGATCAAGCGACATCGGTATTTACTATTTTATATTATCAATATCTCGACCAAGGAAAAACCCGCCCAGAAGCGTTAAGATTAGCACAACTGGATTTAAGAAAGTGTCAAAGTCTGGAAGGATTAAAAAATTCAATCTCAGAAAAATCTTCAGAGCGCTTAGGAGAAAAAGTAAATCACCCTAAAAATAGTTCTGAGGTAAAATATCCCTATGCAAGTCCCTACTATTGGGCGGGTTTTCTGTCTCAAGGTTTAGCTTAATCAGTTGGAGCAATTAATATTTCATTTCAGCCGAAAACATCTGATTATAGCCCAGATTAGATCCCCCTAAATCCCCCTTAAAAAGGGGGACTTTGATCTCTAATTCCCCCCTTTCTAAGGGGGGTTAGGGGGGATCTAGGACGCTTAGAAAAATCAACAAACTTTTGGTAATAAGCCTACTTTTAGTCTTAAAGTTGACAGACTTTGGATGGTTAAGGGCTTCTTAATTTATTAAAAAGATTCATTTTTCAACCAATCTGAAAAATCCTGGCTAAATTGAGACAGAGATAATAAATTAATTCTAGGATATTCTAACGTAAAATCTCGTTCTTGTTGGAGATTATAACCCCAATCTGCTAAAAATAATTGCACTGAGTTTAAATCGGGTTGTTGTTGCACCGCAAATAATGTTTGTAACCGATCTTCAATAAACCAAATATTAGGAGTAGGCTCAACCGTTGTTAATAATTCGCGTAAGATTTGCGCTTTCGGACGTTTATAACCTTTCCCAAAAATTCGACCTTCAGGAATTGTAACGCCTTGTTGTTGGAGAAGCGATCGCACAAATCGCTCCTCTTTTGTCGTAATAATATAAACTAAAAAAGACTGTTCAATTAGGGGTTTAATTCGTTCTATCACACCCGGATAAAATCGATGTAATCCTAACCAACCGGATAAATCCTGATTAATCCATTGATCTCGAACTCCATCCAAATGAGGGCCTATCACCTCCGCTTTTAATTGTTCTTCCGTAACAATATGGTGAACAATTCTTGACCAATTCTGTAAAATATCAGATTCCGAAATCCCTAAAACCAAAGCTCGAATTAAAATTGGCATTTCCCAACCAATTTCAATCACAGGGCGAGTTCGATAGAAAATCGGGGCTAATGCTTCCGGTGAAATCCCATCAGGAGGCGACCACAATTGACAATAGCTGCGCCATGCGGTTTCAAAATATTCTAACAGTCCATCACAAACAACCCCATCAAAATCAAGTGCGAGTAAAGTCGGTTTATCGTTTATCATAAAATTTTAATTTTAAATTTGGGAATCAACTCAACTTATATTAAATCAACGCTGTTTTCTTCCTCTAAAATTTGTAATTGAGGAGCGATCGTGGTACAAGCCTTACAACTCGAAACTGAATCCTTCCTTAACCCTCCAATGGCTCCCTATCAGCTTGATGCTGACTTAATCAGGGTGGCTAAACATCTCTATTATGCCTATGTAGAAGTTCATGCTCAACGAATGCGACGACCCTTGGGAGTGGCGGTCAACCCCAGTAATTATCGCAGTTGCTTATTATTTTCGAGTCAACCGATTTTACTACCAGGGGAATATTTTATCCCGTTTGAACGCATTGAAGCCGATTTGTTTTAGCTTCAAAAGTAGTTAGGAGTCAGCATTGAACATGGATATTATACTGAGTTTACCTGCCTATTTAATTGTGTTTGCGTTTGGAGCATCCATTGGCAGTTTTCTCAACGTGGTCATCTATCGAATTCCCGCCCGGTTATCTATACTGCATCCTCCCTCTCGCTGTCCCCGGTGTTTAACACGGTTGAGTCCCTCAGAAAATATTCCCGTATTCGGTTGGTTGTGGCTTCAGGGACGCTGTAAACATTGCCATACCCCCATTTCCATCCGTTATCCCCTCGTAGAAGCCACCACAGGACTCTTATTTTTATTAATATTTTTAATCTCCCCAAACTTCACCCAAACGGTGGGCTATTGGGTTTTATTTAGTTGGTTAATCGCTTTATCGTTGATTGATTTAGATACCTACACGCTGCCCAATGTTCTCACCCAGTCGGGGTTAATATTAGGGTTAGGATTTCAACTCACCCAAGCCTTAACAACACCCTCAACCTTGAGTCATGGCTTGATGGTGGGAATTTTGGGGGCTGTTCTAGGAATATGGCTCTTTGATATTATTTCCTTTGTCGGAACCTTGGTTATGGGACAAACCGCTATGGGGGCTGGAGATAGTAAACTCGCCGCCATGATGGGAGCTTGGTTAGGGTGGAAATATTTACTGGTGGCTGGATTTATCGCCTGTGGATTAGGAGCTATTGTTGGAGGAGGCGCCATCGCCCTTAAATTAATCAATCGTCGTCAACCTATCCCCTTCGGCCCCTTTCTAGCCCTTGCTACCGCCATCACAGCCCTCTGGGGACAAGCGATCCTATCCGCTTACCTGAGTCTATTTTTCCCAACCTTTAATTAATCAGAAGGGCGAGCGTCCGGCTCGCTGAGTGTGAACCATCGTCAACCGTCATTCTATGCCTTGGATTACGATTAAAACAACAGCCCTGCGATGGGAAGCGGATCTCATGCAGCAAGTCTTAGAAGCTCAGGATATTCCCACGCGGATGATTGATTTAGGGGTCTGTTCTTCCCTGGGAATGGGTAGCCCCATAGGATTACAAGTTTTAGCAGAACATCAATGGGCAGCCTTGCTGTTATTAAGTCCTATTGAGGAAGAATTAGAATCTGTAGATTAACGTGATTGATTTGATGTATTAGGGGTCGAGGGGGGCTTTACAACCCCCGACTCCCATTCAAAACCGTGCTTGCGACTTTCACCGCACACGGCTCCTAGTCTAGTTGACTGTTATCATCAGAACATCCGGTTTTCCTTTGAGTTGTAAGACCCATCGGTTGCCGTTTTAATATCGTGACAATGGCGATGTAATAGTTGCAGGTTCTTATATTCGTTTTTCCCGCCTAAAATTGTGGGAAGAATATGGTCGATTTCTGCAATGTCTTCTGTAGTGAAGTATTGTCCACAGAAGTTACATTTACCTTTTTGCTTTTTGAGCAAGATTGCTACTCGTTTGGGTACATCAAAGGATGTGCCTTTTCTTGTACTCCAGTACGTCCAATTTCCGTCATAAGGTGATGCTTCAGGTCTTACAGTTATATGACGAGTAATAGGTGTTTCTGCGTGTGTATATAATTTAAAACCTTCTTTGGTTTCAAAATTCCACGCTCTATTATCGTTTTTCTTGAAGTATTTACTTAACTTCTTATAACTTGCTTTACCACATCTCCTGACTGTCCATGCTCTTAATCTTTGCCATGTAATATGGTCTAATGAGGAGAATGTCTCTTTGGAGACAACCTTTGAGTGGTAGTTACACCATCCTCTTATGACTGGATTTAGGCGTTCAATTAATGCGTATTGAGGTGCAGTTTTGTGGGTTTTAATCACTTCTTTCACTTTATCCGCGTGAGCTTTAATTGCTTTTTTACTAGGTTTTATTAGGGTTTTGAATCCTAATGGTTCGGATTTTCTATTTTTTCCTGAGTGATGTATACCAACAGGATATTGTCGAAAATTCCATCCTATAAAGTCGAATCCTGGTCTTATCCTTTCGCCGTTTACTTCGATTTCTCTCAGTGTATGACCAATTCGGGTTTTTGAGGGTTTAAGCTCTAAACCTATAGGTTTTAACCATTCTTCTAAGGCAATTTGGCATTGTTGAATGATTTCTAATTGTGGACTGATCACAACAAAATCATCGGCATATCTGATGACTTGAGCCTGTACACGGCTATTCTTTTTAGGGAATTTGTGTTTAATTAACTCAATCATTCCATCCAATGCGATGTTAGCGAGTAGAGGACTGATGACACCTCCTTGCGGTGTGCCTGCCTCTGTTGCTTCAAATATGCCGTTATCCATCACTCCAGCTTTTAACCATTGTCTGATTTGAGCTTTTATTATTGATGGACAATCAATTTTGGATAGTAGGTATTCATGGTTAATTTGGTCAAAACACTTAGAGATGTCAGCGTCGAGAATATAGTATTCTCCTTTGTGTATGCTTTGGAAGATTCTTGACATCGCATCATGGGCAGAGCGTCCGGGTCTGAACCCATAGCTTTCACCCTCGAATCTGGCTTCCCATTGGGGTTCTAATGACAATTTAACCAAAGCTTGCCTGATTCTATCGTTTATAGTTGGTATACCTAGTGGGCGTTTTTCCCCGTTGGGTTTGGGTATCCATTTCCTTCGGAGTGGTTTTGCTTTTTGGTATTTACTCAGATTTTGGGTAAGTTCTAACCGTTGTTTGGGTGTAATAGATTTAATACCATCCACCCCGGCTGTTTTCTTGCCTTGATTATCCTGAGTTACCTTTTTAATCGCTAGAAGTTTGGCATAATATGACTTGACTAGAAGTCTTTGAAGTTTTCGAGCCTTTGCATTTTGTCCCGATAATGATGCCTGGTAAATTCTCTTTTGCAGCTTAAATACTACCCGTTGGACTTTCGCCCAATTGATAGAATTCCATGCTTCCGTAGTCTTGGTTATACTCGTTTTCACCGTTTTCACTGCTAATTGAAACCTTACCTAACAACTAAACCGGAATCTATCAGCATATATTGAACATTACATTCAATCATTAGCTTCTGACTCCATCTCTCCCCCTCATAACATACGCCTTAGATTTGTGACTGCCTGACAGTATTCGACCTCTGTAGGAGTATATAGGTTTTAACGTTCCTTGAAAATGGGTTTATTGCCTTTAGAATCACTCTATCTGCCGGGGTACTTTCGGGAGTCTTAGTAAGTGTTTCGATCTAAAACCTTGCCTTTTTATAGAAGGGTATAAAACCTTCTACCTTTTCCCCTTGTTCTTTTGAACGCAGCGTATCAAATCAATTTCGCTACTTAATAGTTACGACAGTTCAAGCCGAGTGTTTACTTTCGTTATTCTTGGGCAATTGACTAGGGAACTACCTAGACATTTGATTTATGTCCGATTTCCCGTTACTCCCAGCTTCAGTGTTTTGATAATCAGTCTGACACTGTGGGAGTTGTCGTATCTCTCTGGTGTTGGATATCATGTTTGGTAATCCGCACCATTGACTCCGAGATTAACCCTCCTTTAGGGTCACATTTTCAAAGTTAAGATAGGCTTGATTGGACTTATTGTTAGTTTAATATCCTTAATAATTGTCTAAACCTATCTCCCTGCTTACGTTTTGGGGTTTATCCTAAACTTTGGTAGGAACGTTTCGCACAGATCGTTCTATTATAGTAAAGATTTAAAATTTAATCCTGGGGCCAACGGGAATCCCCCAATTTCCAAACGCCTCATTTTTTAAATTAGAAACTGAAAGGTCAAAACAATCTTTAATGTCTCTATTTGATTGGTTCGCAAATCGGCGCAAATCATTACCGAGCAGTCCTGAACCCCAGGAACGGGAAATTGCTGATGGGTTATGGGTTAAGTGCGAACAGTGCCATGCTTTAACGTATGCCAAAGACCTACAAGCCAATAATATGGTTTGTTTGGAATGTAGTCACCATTTCCAAGTGCATAGCGATGAACGCATTCAGCAACTGATTGATCCCAATACCTGGATGCCCCTAGATGCTGAAATGTGTGCCGTTGATCCCCTGAAATTCCGCGATCGCAAATCCTATAGTGATCGACTGCGGGAAACACGGGAAAAAACCGGATTATTCGATGCGGTACAAACGGGGGTTGGGTTACTGGATGGAGAACCCGTTGCCCTCGGCGTGATGGATTTCCGGTTTATGGGTGGGAGTATGGGTTCTGTGGTCGGGGAAAAACTCACTCGCCTAATTGAACACGGTACCAGAGAACGCTATCCCGTGATCATTATCTGTGCATCGGGTGGGGCACGGATGCAGGAAGGAATGTTGAGCTTGATGCAAATGGCTAAAATCTCGGCTGCGTTGCATCGACATCAAGAATCCCGACTCCTGTATATTCCAGTTCTCACCCATCCGACCACGGGCGGGGTGACGGCGAGTTTTGCCATGTTAGGGGATATGATTTTAGCCGAACCTAAAGCCACGATTGGTTTTGCGGGAAGACGAGTCATCGAACAAACCCTGCGGGAAAAGTTACCCGATGACTTCCAAACCTCGGAATACTTATTGTCTTATGGGTTTGTCGATGCCATTGTCCCCCGGACTCAACTGAAGAAAACCCTGGCTCAACTGATTCGTCTCCATCGTCCTCCCCAAAATACGGGCTCTTTTTCCCACTGTCCAGAAGTTAAAACGTTCACCTCTCCCCATCCTGAAGTAGACCTATCCCATGAAATCTCACCGTCGAAGTCTGTATAAGATTTTGACGAGGATTCATTCAGGCTAGGAAAAAGGGTGGGGGTTGTAGGATAGGCAGGAACAAATACTCAACAGTCAAACCCAGGACAGAAAATTGGCTGTTTTCACAGATACCAAAGGTTCCTATAATTTTTGATCAAGACCTGTCAGCAACTAGACTCATGGGTTTTGCAGACCTGTCAATTACAGAAATAGCAGAGGATTACAATCTCTCAGTTGAGGCTGTACTCAAGCTGTGCGATCAGTTGGGCATTTCATATCAACATCCTCAAACCCGCTTGGCGCTTGAGGATGCTAAAGCTTTGATGTCCTACATCAGAACTTTAGGCCAGTCGTCCGAGTTCACCGAGTTTGATCAACCTTAATCAGGTATGGAAACTAGCATCTGTGAAATTATATTTCGCAGACGCTCAAAAAAGGTAAATAACAATAGACGATTGACAAATAATGATCAGCCCATGACCGGGATCAGGTACATTGAACATCTGAACCGAAACTGAACTGACTTCTGAAGAGCGGATAAAGCCAAGACGGTATTAAGCCTTCAATAACTAACTTAGCTATAAGGAGAACCATGCTCAAAAGATACTTTTGGCTGGCAGTAGCCACTGTATTTTTCACCTTTCAACTGTTTGTCAACCAGGCGAATGCGGTAGAATTGACCAAAGAACTTCGGACTTTACCTCTGAATGACCAAGGCCAAACCGTTGTCCTCACTGAAAAGCAACTGAGCAAAGGTAAAAGCGTATTCAATAAGGCTTGTGCCTCATGTCATGCTTTGGGAATGACCAAGACAAATCCTGATATTAACCTCAGTCCTGCAACCTTAGCCGGTGCGTCTCCCTCCCGCGATAATATTGAGGCTCTGATCGCATTTATTAAAAATCCCAAAACCTATGATGGGTTGGAGGAAATTTCAGAAACACATCCCAGCACCAAGAGTTCAGATATTTTCGTTGTCATGCGAAATCTGGAAGATGAGGATTTATACAATCTAGCTGGATATCTGTTATTAGAACCCAAAGTTCGCCCTGAACAGTGGGGTGGTGGAAAATACCTCCGCTAATATCAGTTAAAACCTCATAATTTTAGACTTTAGGTTTTAGGTTTTGGATGATACAAGTGTTTGGATTTTTCCTCCTCAGCGTTGAGAAACCGACACGGAATCATCTTCAATCTAAGATCTAAAGTCTAAAATTTTAGAAGGATGTTGAACTCAACAGAGGAAATACATTATTCATGGGATATTCTAAGCTTTTTGTGCATTTTTTATTGACTATTCTGATTTTAGGGATAAGCTTATTTAGCTGGAGTTTACCGACCCAAGCCGCCTCAATTGATCCCTTTATTCGGCGTTATTTTGAAGTGAGTCAACCTGTTGAAATTCCGGTGGATGGAAAAGGTAATACTCGTCAATTTTCCGGGGACGACCTCACCCAAGGGAAGGCATTATTTGAGCAAAATTGTGTTAATTGTCATGTTGGGGGCGTTACTTTACAATATCCCAGCCTATCCCTTTCTTTAGAAGCGTTGAAAGGGGCAACTCCTAGCCGTGATAATCTTAATAATTTAGTCGCTTATTTTAGAAATCCTGTTAGTTATGATGGTACAGATTATAACTATTGGTGCCGGGAAGTTTCTGAAAATTGGCTGTCAACGGATGAAGCGGAAAAAATGGCAGCTTATTTGTTAAGGGCGGCGGAAAAAGTTCCTTATTGGGGCGTTCAACAAAATCAGCAAACTCCTTCTTTCTAAAACTATAGCGCTACTTGAAGAGGGAATAGGGAATTACGAATTACGAATTACGAATTACGAATTACGAATTACGAATAATGACAAGCTAAACTTCAATAAACAGGTGGGTAGTTTATTGTTCGTTTGATCACTAACAAAAAACTACCCAAAATTGATCATTAATTAATTCTAAAAAATTAGAGTTACTGAACTCCAATTATTGGGTTACAACAAGCTCACCAATCATGCCCGCACCCCGATGAGGTGAACAGAAGAATGGGTAAACACCAGCAGGGGCATTAGCGGGAATAGTAATATCAAAAGTTTTGCCAGAAGCACTCTCCAGTTTCTTATGAGAAAGGCTGTTAGCGATGTCTTTATCAGCAGATTTATCTGCATCAAAAACCACGTTATGGGGAGGAAGCATACCAACCTTAAAGGTAACAGTATCGCCAGGTTTAACGGTAACTTTCTTGGGCGAAAAAGCTAACCCACCAGCACCCATTGTAACCTCATAGCTATTGGCGGAGGCTTGATCAGCGCCAAAAACAAATGTGCTAATCATTAACAAGGCTACAGACAGAACTAAGGCGACCCGCTTGGACAGTGAAACAATCCGATTCATAACTTGCCTCTATAAAATGTAACTTTCTAAGCTTTGAGCAACATCTTACCACGAACTATGACAATCTGTCGTATTAATCGATGACCTTGGCAAATGGCTAACACATCTGTCACAATTTTCAAGAATCACAGTTATAATTCAATGTCCTATTCTCAAACATGGCCAAAAAGCAAAAATTTCCTTACCTGTTAGGCTCTAAGTGGACAGCCAATCAAGAAACTTGGGGGTGGCGACATTTTCAAGTTGTTAACCGGAAAAATCAAGGGAAATGGGTCTTTGCTGAATTGGTAGCCTCTTGTGATCCAACGGTCAGATTTTGGTTAAATGCTCAACAACTTAAAGATCGTTCTCTTTGGCAACCGGGATGGCAATCTACACAGGAACTTGAAGAGATTGAATCACTCTAAAACATTAACCATCCCGAACTCTAGCTGTCCTCTTGTTAAGATTGTCTCATGAATGCTCCCCACCTGCAAACGACCCTGGAACTGTTGCAACAAGCAACTCAACAGCTACAATATTTATTACAGAATCCGGTTTCATCCGATCAAAACCGAGAAATGATTCAGGAAATTGAAACCCAATTAACTCAAGCTTTAATCACGTTAAAGACAACGGTTAATCCGCCTAATTTGGATCATATTCCTCCAGAAATTTTACAACAAATTCAAGCTTTGGGATTACCTATTGAAAGCCTTGATATTCAGTTGGCTTTATCTAGCCATCATTTGAGTCAAATTATCGCAATTGTAACGGAAATTCAGAATAAATCTGAACAAATTAGAAACAGACGAGATTATTTTTTAGATCGTCTTCCTCGAATGCCAATTGAGAAATTAGGCCCTAGAGTTCCCCTGGTCACCGCCAAGGATTTTCTTCCTGATTATGAACCTTTACCGAAAGATCAACGAGAACAATTAAGGGTAAAATATAATATTGATAAATTAATTCAAAAACGACAACAATCTCGTGCTTCCTTGTTTGACAAAATTAAACAAGCTGAATCGTTTATTGATTCCCAAGCTAAACCTTTAGAAAATACGCCAGAATTTGAAGAAGATTTACCCTTTTAATGACGAATTAATTTTTTTCTGGTCATTAATTGATTTAATTTAATTAAGGTTTTCTAATATTATCTAATTTTCTGAAAGTTCTGGACAAAAGTTATATTCCATCCCTAAATGTTTGCTACAGATGCTACGCATCTAAATTTGATATTTTGTAGGCTAGAGTCCTTGCAGTTAACTGTGTGACAGCTTATAATGGGATTTCATATTAAGTTTCACCATCACGAGTTTTTCAATTCAAGGTTACAATGGAATAATATCCCCTATTTTTCTAAAGGAGTGATAAAATGTCTCAACCCGGTACTAAACATCCCTCAACTCCCGATGAATCTTCTCAGTCTGGTGACGCTTTAGAAATTGTTAGTATTGGGATTAATGAATCTCAACCAGAAACTTCAAATCAAGAGGGTTTATCTCAAGATAAACTCCATCAAGTTGCTGACCAAATTAACGCGGATTTCCAAGAAAATAAAGCTCCAAACTGGCGAGTTGAAACCAATTGGGATGAAACTAAAGTTAAGGTTGATTTAGATTAAAAACCGTAGGGTGATTTAGAGAATGCGATCGCTATCAGAAACTGGGTTTCTCAATAGATGTTACATAAATTCCCTAAACCCTCTGTAGAGACGTTGCATACAACGTCTCTACAGTTTTGAACACAAATTATCTATCAATTTTCCTCTAAACAAACCGTTGTTAAGGCTTGAATTAATCGTTGATTTTGAGCTTCTGTTTTAACTGCTACTCGAAAATAGCGATCGCCTAAACTGGGAAAACTCAAACAATCTCGAATTAAAATTTGATGATTTTTTAATAACTTTAATTGCAATTGAGAAACAGAATAATCTGACTCGACTAAAATAAAATTAGCCACACTTTTAAAAGGTTTTAATCCGGGTATATTCGCTAAATCTTGATAAAGTTTGGGGCGAGTTTCTTCTAACCAACGCCAGGTTTGTTCCTGAAATTCTGTATCTTGTAAAACAGCAATTCCGGCTGCCACTGCTAAACTATTCACAGGCCAAGGATCACGCCAGCCTTGCCATTTTTTTAACCGTTGGGGATGGGCGATCGCATATCCTAACCGCAGCCCCGGTAAACTATAAAATTTGGTCAGCGATCGCAAAATCACTAAATTCTCAAATTCCTTCACCCAAGACATTAAACTTTGCTGTTGACGAGGAAGTAAAAAATCCATAAAGGCTTCATCAACCACCACCAACGCAAACTGTTCTAATAATTCTAATAACCCCTGAGCAGAAAATAATTTTCCCGTCGGGTTATGGGGGTTATTAATTAATAAACCTGAGCGAGAATTAGAAGGTTGAGGGAGAGAGAACTCTGACTCTATAGAAGCCATCGAAAGCGGACACTCGATCACAGTTCCATCAAAAGCGTTGAGCGTCCGCTTATAGTCCCCAAAGGCAGGAGTGAGTAAATAAGTCGCATCTAACTGCGCGAGTTCCCGTCCTGCCCAGGTGAGTAATTCTGCGACTCCATTTCCGGGTAAAATCCAATCCACCTCTAGGGACTCATGGGCCATTGCATCATTGACCGCAACGGCGATCGCTGCTCTCAATTCTCCATAATCAGGATTAGGATAAGCATTCAAATCGTTGAGGTGGCGATGAATGGCACTCAGAGCAGATAAAGGCGGCCCCCAAGGATTAATACTGGCAGAAAAATCCAGAATATCCGAGGGAGAACAGTCGGCTACGGTTGCGGCCCAGATTAAATTTCCCCCATGTTGGGGTGAATGGGTTGCTTCCACGCCTAGAAATTAATCCTCGTTATGAGCAACTTTTTCTTTGAATAGTTTCCCGGCCGAAAAAGCAGGAACTTTCGTGGCTGGAATTTCCATCTTTTCACCCGTTTTCGGGTTACGGCCTTCACGAGCTTTTCGTTCCCGTGACTCAAAGGAACCAAAGCCAACCAGTGTCACTTTGTCGTCATTGGAAACTGCTTCCATGATCGTATCTAAAGCTGCCGTCAACACCGCATCAGCTTGTTTTTTGGTTACACTGGCCCGTTCTGCTACGGCATCCACTAATTCACCTTTGTTCATCTGAGTTTCTACTCCTTAAGATTGGCATAAAGCAATCAACAGCATAACCTGTCAAAAGCCGTGAAGTTCAGGGAACAGCTATAGGCAGGTGTAGCACCCCAACTGGCTACCCCTAACCCTATCTGACCCCGTTGGGGCAGGGTTTCCCCCATCCGTGTCAACAATCGCGCTAAAAGTAGTCACTCAAACCCCAATTCACGCGCTATCTGATCCCCAGTCAATGATCCCCCCTAACCCCCCTTACCAAGGGGGGAACAGGAGATCAAAGTCCCCCTTTTTAAGGCTATGCCCTGAGCCTGCCGAAGGGGGGATTTAGGGGGATCTGATCAAAGCTGTAATCACGGGTTTTCGGCTTAAGTTGACGGACTTTGGGTTTCCCCTCCCTACCCCAAAAAACTGCAAAGTCTTTCCTGTAGGGTAAATCTTGGCAAAAAATTTTTAATTTCTAAACGCTGCGATCCCTACAGAACCTAATTTGCAATGATTTATTCTAAGGGTTGTTTAGGGAATAGGGAAGACTTAAACCAATAATTTATAGAGATTTTAACTATTTACAAGAGTAGCAGGAAGAGCCGGGGAAGTAGGGGCGAGGTTTCCTCGCCCTCAAGGGTCAACAGTCAAACCTTAGTTTAACGTCCTCTCATCATCCGTAAAGCATCGGGACTGGGGTTATATTCATAACCGTAGGGATTGCGATCGCTGTCATCCAAAATTTGAGGCGTAACTAACACAATCACTTCCGCCCGTTGATTATCCTTATTGGTTCGACGGAACAATGAACCAATAATAGGTAAATCTCCTAACAGTGGAATTTTGCTGACATTAGACCGTTCTTGTTCCTGAATAATCCCCGAAACAATCAGAGTCTGACCATCCCGTAAGCGAATATTCCCAGAGTCTACCGTGCGTCTGAGAATCTGAAGGGCAAAACTTTGATCCGCACTATTCACCCGATCTCCAGGGGCGCTAACAGTCGGTCGGACTCGCAGGGTCACAAATCCATTATCATCAATTCGTTCCACATCAATAGATAGAGTTAAGCCCACATCTTGGAACTGGAAATTCTGACTGCTGATCGTTCCTGATACGGTTGCGGTCGTTGTTGTTGTTGCCGATTTGACAACCTCTTCCACTAAAGCAACCGCAGCACTTTCTCCCTCTTGAACCACTAAGGTTGGATCGGTCAAAATCTTGGCATTCCCACTAATAATTTGAGCCGTTAAAGTCGAGAGAAATCGCCGAGGATATTGGAAGTAGGGAAAAACACTATTAGTAACTGTCCCTAAAGCATCAAGTGCCCCAGTTTCTAAATTTCGGGTAAAGGGTTCATACTCAGAAATCCCGACTTGATTCGTCCGTTCTGATACCGGTGCAATTGGTTCTAAACCAATCCCCCCTCCCGGCGCCGTTAAAGGAGTAACAGACAATTGATTCGGATCGTAGAACGGATCTTCAGCACTAATGGGATTTGGAACAATCGGTCGAGCATTGATGCCCGTTCGGGTCGTTGCACTGTTCGGGGGATTATAACCACCAAAATTAACCGTTGCAGCACCCCCATCATTGACAAAGAAGGTATCGTTAATCCCAAAGGAGAAACTACTACTGGCGGCTTCTTCTCCACTTAAATTCACGTCAATGACTTTCACGTTAACGGCGACTTGACGCTGACGCAGATCCAGTTGTACCAGTTGAGCCGAGGCTAATTCTACAATGTTAGGACTGCCCACTAAGGTCACACTATTAAGCCGTTCATCGACTAAAACTTGCAGTCCTCGCAATAATGGAGTTGAGTCTTGGGTTTCAATTCGTAGGGTTTCTACAACCG
This sequence comes from Planktothrix sp. FACHB-1365, assembly GCF_014697575.1. GTDB lineage: Bacteria > Cyanobacteriota > Cyanobacteriia > Cyanobacteriales > Microcoleaceae > Planktothrix. The sequence continues at coordinate 17,320 of NZ_JACJSC010000033.1, forward strand.
TTGTTACTCTTGTATCCGTTGTGGTTAACGCTTGGGTACTCCCCGGAATATTGACTGAGTTTGATTGAGTTATCTGTTGTTCACGGGTAATTGAACGTTCTGCTCCCATACTGACCAAGAACCCGGCTGCGGTTTCTGCGTTAACTTGGTTGAGACGGAAGGAACGAACCACGACATTTCTCGCCGAATTGGGCAGTCTTGACCCAATAAAAATAGTATTTCCGTTGCGGTTGGCTTCTAACCCACTTAACCGTAAAACATAGTTAAATACATCTTCAACGGACTCGTTTTCAATATCGAGAGAAATTTTTTGTCCGTTCCCTGTTGAAGTTCCTCCTGGGGCTGGTTGTCCTGATTGTTCAGACGCTCCATCTAAAAAAGCAATATTTAATCCGGCCGTTCGGGCTAATAATGCTAGTACATCACGCACTGGGGCATCTCGCAACACTAAACGCGGAATGCGTTGACCATTCTCTAAACGAATCGTCGAAGTTGTGGTGGGATTAATATTAGAAACAGCAATATCTCCAACTGGGGGTGCTACAGCACGGGGAAGAAAAGGTGGAGCCGCATCAACGGGGCGAGGTGCTCCCTGGGGAACGTTTCGACCATCAATGGTGATTTGAGGATCAGGAATCAATACTGGTTGAGAACCTCTAGGGGCAGGCTGGGCAGTAGATCCAGGAGGGGGAGGAGGTGGGGTTACGGCTTGATTCGGAACTTGAGCCACAGCACCGGATGCCGTACCCAGACTAATTACAATCCCTTCTCTACCTCCTTGGAGAATTCGGGCTTCGGGGGTACTATTGACCCCACTCACAATCACCCGGACACTGGTGGGATCAAGTTGGGTGACGACGACCGAAGCAATACCCGGAATGGGATTATTTTGTTGAAAGTTTTGTTTTTGGCCGGGAAGTTGCGTATTAATAATATCGGCAACAAAATCATTTCCCCGTCGGACGACAAATACTTCCGGTCGCTCTCCCCCTTTTGTCATTAACAGTAAACCCACTTCCCCGTTCATTTCTACCAGTCGCACATCTTGAACTTGGGTTTGTGCAAATGCTGGGGTCTGCGCCACAATGGCGATCGCAGCACTGGTTAATAGTCCTGCACCAATTCCTTGAAGCTGTTTCACGTTTCCTCCTCAACACAATATCAAGTTTCAGGTTCCAGGTTCCAGGTTCCAGGTTTCAATGATTTCCCCTTGTCCCCCCGTCCCCTTGTCCCCCCGTCCCCTTGTCCCCCCGTCCCCTTGTCCCCCCGTCTCCCCGTCTCCCCTCATCTTCCGCTATCCTGTTACCATATACCAACTTAGGCCAAAATTCCAACTATTTTGGCGGTTCAGCCGGAGTTTCGGCAGGTTGAGAAGCTGCAACGGCTGCTTTAGCTTGTTCTGGACTCAAAGGAAGTAAGACTTGTAATTCAAAGGCTGTTTTTAACCGTCTTTGGGGTTGATTGACCGAGGGAACAAATTTCCCTTGTCGATATTCTCCCTCAATGGTTTGAGTTTGATCCTTCAAGGAAGATTTTAAACCTCTGACTACTAACAAAGGTTGTAACCGTTCTAAGGAAGCTAAAAACTTTAAGGTTTGATCAAAACTGCCTTCAAACTCTACTTTATAAGCACGTCTTCTGAGTTTGCCATTGACATCTGGCCCTAAAGTTCCATCATTGACAATCTCTGCTTCTGGTTTGTCTAATACAACAGGTGTGAACAAAGAAAGTTTCGCTCTTTTGCTATCATCAATGATCCCCGCATTAATTTTATTAATCTGTTCGTTAAGATCAAATAACAGGGTTTCTAAACTGGTTTCATCGGCAAATAAAGCGGTAACAGTAGATCGACGAACTTTAGCATCTGCTAACTCTTTTTCGGCTTTAGCCCGTTCCCGCAAACGCTGATCTTGTTTCTCAATTTCATCTTGTTTGGTTTTAATTTCCTCTCGTAAAGCTTGACCTTCCGCTAAGGTGGGAAGAAGGAATTGATAGATTAAGAACCCTGCTAGAATTGCCCCCACAACTCCGGCACCAATTCCCATGATTTTGGGTGTTAAGGCAATGCCAAATATAACTGGCCCACCGCCTTCCCCGTCAACATCTTGAATAAATTCATTGGCTACGGTCATTTTTTAATCACTCCTTTTTCCTCAAGGGTTTTAATCCGATTAACCAGTCCTAACGCCCCATTTTTTTGCAGTTGAGGTAACAACTCCGAGGCGGTTGCTAGACTGAGGTAGGTTTCAATGGTATACTTGACCACAGGTTGTAACTGAGGTTTGGCAGTACCACTATCTGCATCCGGGGATTTAGCGACTAATTGAGTGGGGTTTTCTTCTAATTTAGCCTCAATTAATTTTGTTTTTTCCCCATTAAAAAAGGGAGATTGATTGAGTAATAATACAAAATCATTAATTTGAGTGTAAGTATTTGCTACTCCTGAAATTTTTAATTGAGCCGTTTTGGGTTCCGGTGGAGGGGCGGCGGCTTGATCTGCTGCGGGACTGGGAGATGGAGCAGGGGCGGCGGCTGTAGCTGTGTCGGGTTCGGTCTGTTCAATATTGAGAATTCTCACCCCGGCGACTTGCATCAATTCCCCTAATTCTAGGGTAAGTGCTGACCAGGGTTTGATTTGATTAAATACCGTCGCTAAGGCATCGGCTTCTTTATTGGCTTGAGCGGTTTCTGCATTAATTTTATCTAAAGCTTCCACCTCCGACGTTTTTTGTCCTAATGTAGCAACAAGAGCATCACGTTCTTTGGTTAGGTCAGTATTTTGTTGATGAAAAATAAACCAAGCTCCTCCGACAATGGCATTCAGAGCTAAAGCGACCCCAGCACCGATTAAAATTGGAGTCTGGTCAATATTTTGGGTGGGAGCATCCTGTCGTCGAACTTCTCGTTCTAATAGATCAGGTCGATCATTCAAAAAGTTGATATCTAAGTTATACATAATTAGTTGGCGGTTGACGGTTGACGGTTGATGGCTCACTAATCAGGGTTTAAAGCATCCGCATTCCTAAACCTAATGCCACTCCTAAACTAGCACGTTGTTCTGGGGGAATTTCCCGTTCAAAGGCAATAGAGAGGGATTCAATGGGATCAACTTGCGTCGCAGGCATTGCTAACCGTTGCATGAAAAACTCATCCAGTTGTCCAATGGCGGCTCCTGGCCCCATTAACAATAATTGTGCCATTTCCAGGCCGTCACTTTGATTAATATAAAAATCAACGGAGCGACGCAGTTCATCGGCTAATTCAGCAAAAACCTTAATGATGGCATTCGTCCCCGGATTGGGATCGTTTAATGCTCCCATTGTATCAGTCACCGGAAGGGTCATGGCCTGGAGTTCACTGACATCCCTCGAAGGAGGTAAATTCATGGCACTGTTTAAGGCACTTTGAACTTGATATAATCCGATGGGAATGGTGCGGTTAAATTGAGGAATCCCATCCACAACAATCGCTAATTCAGTGCTATCAAATTCAATATCGGCAATAATAGCAGCTTCGGTGGAGGAAAACTGCTCTAATTGATTTTTTAAGGTACGAATTAAAGAAAAATTACTCACCTCTAAAACCGTAACCTTTAAACCCGCTTGAGCAAAAGTTTCAACATAAGTATCGGTGACTTCTTTACGAGCAGCAACTAATAAAACTTGGACTTTTTCGATGCCATCTTCATCGACAAATCGCCCTAATTTTTGATAATCTACATCAGCTTCTTCCCGGGGAAATGGTAAATATAATCCCGCTTCTGCGTTCATATAGTCTTTAAGTTCATCATCACTGAGGTCAGCCGGAACCGGAATAATCCGCGTTACCGCTTCCCGTCCGGGGATAGATGTACCCACGGTTTTGGCTTTAATATTGTTATCGGTAATTGCCGCCTGAATTAACTCTGCCATTGCTGGAGTATCTACAATTTGGCCATCTTGAACAACGCCTTCGGGAACTGGAATTGTAGCCAAGGTGACTAGCTGTAATTGCTGACCTTTTTTCCGCATTTCCACCAGATTAATTCGTTCTGTGGCTAACTCAATTCCCACTCCGGGCTTACGCTTAGAAAAGAGTCCTTTTAAGAAACTAACCATAGTTGTCGTTTTATTGATCGATTCCGTATTTTAGCTGACCTGTACCCAGAACGTTAAAATTTCCGATTCTGGGACACAGAGATAATTAGATCTCCCCATCTTACCTTGTCTGTTCGTCCTCACTGTCCGAGTTTTATTATTATTTTTTTTCTAAAAATCGATCCGTTTGGGTTCAATTTATGTTTTCTTAGATCAAAGTAAACATCTCCCGTTAGGAGTTGATACCAACGGCTGATCTTTGACCTTTCCCCTCTGTTCTGATTTACTGGTATCTAGTTTAACGAAATTTAGCCCCCTTAGTGAAGTTCTCAATAAAGTCAATAACCCACCACTGACTTGAGTACAAGTACAGTGGGGGCTTGAAAAAGCCCTAATTGACCAGACTAAGTACCTTTCATGTACTACGTTAGTGGAAAGCGTTAAAGTTCTTACCTTGGGATGCGTAGCTAGTCCCAAGCTCTAAAACTCAAAAGTTAAAAATCTTTAGCGGGTTAAGGAAGTGCTTTTGAGACAGTACCGACTGCTAACATTGTCAAAGCTAACTTTACCCTAGAAATAGGAGTTATTTTATGTCTAATTACGTCTTTGTAATTGATACAAATAAACAGCCTCAAAATCCAGTACATCCTGCTCAAGCTCGATTGTTATTGAATCAAGGTCAAGCTGCTGTTTATCGCCGTTATCCGTTTACTATTATCTTGAAGGAGTCAAAACCCGAATCAGAAATAGAACAAATCACTCTCAAAATTGACCCCGGTTCAAAAACTACAGGAATTACGTTAGTTCAAGGAAACAAAGTAATTTGGGGTGCGGAATTAACTCATCGAGGTCAAACGATTAAAATGTCTTTGGAATCTCGACGTTTATTACGTCGCTCCCGAAGAAATCGTAAAACCCGATATCGTCAAGCACGGTTTTTGAATCGTACCCGACAAAAAGGATGGTTAGCACCCAGTCTTCAACATCGAGTAGAAACAACTCTAACTTGGGTCAACAAATTAATTAGACTTGTACCCATTAGTTCAATTGTTCAAGAGTTAGTCAGATTTGACTTACAGCAACTTGAAAATCCTGAAATTTCAGGAATTGAATACCAACAAGGAGAGTTACAAGGATACGAAGTTCGACAATATTTATTGGAGAAATGGAGCAGGAAATGTGCTTACTGTGGGGTGGAAAATGTCCCCCTGGAAGTAGAACATATTCACCCCAAATCCCAAGGCGGAACTGACCGAATTTCCAATCTTACTATGGCTTGTCATGACTGTAATCAAAAGAAAGGAAATCAAGATATCCAAGATTTCCTATCGGGTAAACCCGACTTACTGCAACGGATTTTGAAACAAGCTAAACAGCCCTTAAAAGATGCTACTGTTGTAAATTCAACCCGATGGTCATTGTTTAATCGATTAAAAGAAACAGGTAAACCTGTTTCCACTGGCTCCGGTGGGTTAACTAAATTCAATCGGACTCGATTAAATCTACCTAAAACCCATTGGTTAGATGCAGCTTGTGTTGGAAAAATTACAACTTTAAAGGTTTTAACCAATAAACCTTTATTAATCAAAGCAACGGGTCATGGTTCCCGACAAATGTGTCGAACAGATAAATTGGGTTTTCCCTCTCGTTATGTTCCTCGTTTTAAATTTGTTAACGGGTTCCAAACGGGCAGTATCGTTAAAGCTATTGTCACAAAAGGTAAAAAAATAGGAACCTATATTGGACGAATTGCCGTTCGTTCTAGTGGGAGCTTTAATATTTCCTCGAAAGGGGTACTTATCCAAGGAATCAGCTACAAATACTGCACAACAATTCACAAAAAGGATGGTTACTTGTATGCAACATAAACCCTGCCCCCTTTTTCCTCTGGCTGCTAATCGGAGTACCGATTTAGCGCATGGCTCCAAAGGGGAAGACAGATGAAACAATTGAAGTCTTGGAAACGGTTTGGTTTGTTATTAGTTTTAGGTTTATTTTTAAGTTGGGGTGTCAGTTGCTCCACTTCTTCCCCAACGTCTCAAAACGGGAAGCAAGAAATTGAATTTTGGACAATGCAACTGCAACCGCAATTTACCGATTATTTTAATCAACTGATTGTCAATTTTGAATCGGAAAATCCAGGGTTAACAGTGAAGTGGGTTGATGTTCCTTGGTCAGCGATGGAAAGTAAAGTTTTAGCCTCCGTTGCTGCCAAAACCGCCGCCGATGTCATTAACCTAAATCCTGATTTTGCTGCTTTATTAGCGGGACGAAATGCTTGGTTAAATCTCAATGAAACCGTTCCTGAAAGTGTTCAATCTCAATATTTACCTAATATTTGGCAATCTAATAAAATAGAAGTTTGTCCCAATAATCAATGCCAAACTGTCACCTTTGGGATTCCTTGGTATTTAACCACTCAAATTACAATTTATAATCAACAACTTCTACAACAAGCGGGAGTCACTCAACCACCAAAAACCTATTCAGAATTAGCACAAGTCGCTCAAAAAGTCAAAGAAAAAACAGGCAAATATGCGGTTTTTGTGTCTTTTGTTCCTGAAGATTCGGCTCAAGTTTTACAATCTTTAGTTCAAATGGGAGCAGAATTACTGGATAATAAAGGTAAAGCCGCTTTTAATACCCCTCAAGGGAAAGCTGCTTTTCAATATTGGGTTGATTTATATCAAAAAGACTTACTTCCAAAAGAAGTTTTAACCCAAGGACATCGCCGTGCTATTGAATTATATCAAGCCGGAGACATTGCTTTATTAACATCTGGGCCACAATTTCTAAAAGCTATTAGTCAAAATGCACCCACCGTTGCTCAAGTTTCTATTCCAGCACCTCAAATTACTGGAGATACAAAAAAAACAACTGTTGCTGTCATGAATTTAGTAATTCCGAAATCAACAGATGTTCCTGAACCTGCTTTAAAGTTTGCATTATTTGTTACTAATAGTACCAATCAACTTGCTTTTGCTAAAGCAGCTAATGTTTTACCGTCTATTCGAGAGTCTCTCAAAGATAGTTATTTTACCACCCTTCCTGCTAATCCCACAGCAGCAGATCAAGCGCGTTTAGTGAGTGTAAAAGAGCTTGAAAATGCCCAGGTTTTGATTCCCCCTCAGAAAGATATTAAACAGTTGCAAAAAATCATCTATGATAATCTACAAGCTGCAATGTTGAATCAAAAAACGGTTGATCAAGCGATCGCAGATGCCGAAAAAACTTGGAATGAAAGGTAATAATCAGTTATCAGTTATCAGTTATCAGTTATCAGTTATCAGTTATCAGTTATCAGTGAAAGAGTTTGATGGTAAAATTCATATTACAAAATTTATGAAATTTTCGATTGTTGATGTTTTTGCTGAGACGAAATATTCTGGGAATCAATTAGCCGTGATTTGGGGTGAAGGTGTTGAGTCGTTATCCGATGAAGAAATGCTCAAAATTGCTCAAGAAATGAATTATTCGGAAACAACCTTTATTACTGCTTCTGAAACCTTTAATGGCGGTTATCCCGTGCGAATTTTTACTCCTAAACGGGAGTTACCTTTTGCGGGTCATCCTACATTAGGAACGGCTTATATCATTCAACAAGATATCATTAAAACCTCCGTTGAACAAGTGATTTTAAATTTAGCTGTTGGTCAAATACCGGTGACATGGAAAACCTCAGAAGAGGGAAAACAAATCCTTTGGATGCGACAAAATACCCCGGAATTCACGCAAACTTATGATCGAGATGTATTAGCCTCGGTATTAAATTTGGAAGAAACAGATTTTGATGACCGCTATCCCATTCAAGTTGTTTCTACGGGAATTCCGTTTATTATTGTTCCGTTAAAAACCCTGTCGGCGTTAAAAAGATCTCAGGTAAATTTTGAACGGTATACAGAGTTTATTCAAACCACAACAGCCAAAGAAATCTTTATCTTTTGTCCCGAAACCTATCACCCCAATAATCAGATTTGTGCGAGAATGTTTGCTCCTGCGTTGGGTGTTCCTGAAGATCCAGCAACGGGAAGTGCTAATGGTTGTTTAGCGGGATATCTCTCAAATTATCATTATTTTGGTTCTGATCAAGTTAATATTCGAGTTGAGCAAGGATATGAAATTGATCGCCCTTCTTTACTGTTATTAAAATCTCAAAAAATAGGAGATTTAATTCAAGTTGAAGTTGGGGGAAGTGTAATCACAGTTGCGACAGGAGTTTTATAGCGCTACGCGCATATGTTAGGACAATTCCTAAATGCAGCATCCACGCATTCTCTGACAGTTTGGAATTCGTTTAATCTTTGTTTCATCCATGTCTTTAAAACAGCCCACCAGTTTTCAATCTTGTTCAAGTCGGGAGAATATGGGGGCAGATACCAAATTTCACATCCGGCTCCTTCGACGAGTTCTTTGATAGATTCCCCTTTATGAAAGCTGGCATTATCAATAATAATAATGTCTCCTGGTTCTAGCACAGGTAGCAAACAATTCTTCAACCAGGCTTCAAATAAATCTTTATTACATGACCCTTCAAAGGTTAAAGGAGCTAATAATTTCCCTTCTTTACAATGCTGATAGCCAACTAACTCTTTCTCTTTTTTTACCTGACTTGAGAGCATAACATCTTTCCCCTATCAGGCTGTAGCCATACGGGTAATCCTCACGATTATCAAATCCTGCTTCGTCTACATAAACTTTTCTGCTCCTCTCTATTAGCTCTAGTTTTTGCATAAATTCTCGTCTTTTTTCTTCATCCCTTTCCCGATACCCATAAGTTTTTTTTTCGACTTATACCCAGTTTTCGACAAGCATAACTAATATTCTGTTGCGTCGCTTCACCCCCCCCTAATTGAGCCATTTGTTTTTGGGTTTTGCCACTATTTTCTTTGGCAAATTCTCGAAATTTTTCTAGGTCTTTAATTTTCGGTTCAGTTCCTACTCCTACAGGTGGGCTGGCTTGATAGTCTCCTGTTTCTCTTTCTTTTTTTAGCCATAGATCTAATGTGTTGCGACTAATTTTAAAAAAACGACTTACCTGTATTTTCTTTTCTCCTATGAATTACTGCTGCTAGAGCCTTAGAGCGTAAATCGTAACTATAAGGTGCTGGCATAACTATATTCCTTTATTTAACTCTTACTGAATCTTATCATACTTTTGTCCTAACCATAGCGCGTAGCGCTATATTTTACACCCCTCCCTTGCACCTGATTCATTTTTTCTTGTCTTCTTCTCCCGCCTGTTCTGGCTTTTCGCCTTTTTTCAGCAAGCTCTAGGTAGTTATAGATATTTTTTATCAAAATTGCGATCGCATTACCTTCAAATAATTTCCCAAAACTGATCGTGATAAAAAACACGGTTTCTGTCTTAATCTTTCCTTCGTTTCTTCGTGTCTTTGTGGTTATTTATACACTTAAAACAATAGCAAAAGATTACCAGAAACCGGATTTTTTACCCCGATTAAATTAACCGACTTGTACGACGCCGTAACGACTGGTTAATTTATCTAACTGATTCACTAACAAACTCAGGAACAGTCCGACGTCGGTAACAACCCCAATAGACTCCACAGAACCGCGATCGCTGAGTTTGGTGACAACCGCCGGGTTAATATCCACACAAACCATTTTCACCCCGGAAGGCGTCATATTCCCAACCCCAATGGAATGTAACATTGAGGACAGCATCAGAATCATATCAGCACCCCGTAACAGTTCGGCATAATGCTCTTGAGCTTTAATTAAGTCCATTTGCGTATCCGGTAACGGGCCATCATCTCGAATGGAACCTGCTAAGGAGAAGGGAATGTTATTTTTCACACATTCGTACATAATTCCACTCTTAACCACTCCCTGTTCAACGGCGGCGGCAATACTTCCGCAACGACGAACACTGTTAATCACTTTAAGGTGATGGCGATGACCTCCTTTAACAGCGACACCTTGTTTCATATCGACACCGAGGGAGGTTCCCATGATCGATTGTTCCATATCGTGAACGGCGATCGCATTTCCCCCTAATAACGCCTGCACATAGCCTTGGCGGATCAGATGGGATAAATGTTGAGCTCCTCCGGTATGAATCACCACCGGGCCAGCCGTCACCACAACTTTACCGCCGCGATCGCGAATTTGGCGCAGTTCCCAGGCGACTTGTTCCACAATTAACTCAACCCGGCGTTCACTGGATACTCCAGCAGACATAAAGCTGAATTCTTGAGGGCCATTGCGGGGTTCACGGGATTCAGTTTTGCGGATCGTCCGCAGACCGACGACATCCACCACCACTCGTTCACCGAGTTTTAAATCCCGTAAAATCTTACATTGAGCGATCAGACCGTTGGGGGTTTCGGAAATGGCGATCGCACCGTCCATACGTTGATTTTGAACCGTTAGCCATTGTCCATCTACCCGAACTTCCGTCGGATAAATGGTGGAGACATAGAAATCATCGGGGCCAACACCATCTTGTTCGACGGGTTGTAAGCGAGCATCTCGTTGATCGTCATCCAGGGAAACAACGCCAATATCAATTAATTGACTAATAATTTCTTCCATCACCTCATGGGAGGGAGCAGAAATTTTAATCTCTGCTTTCGAGGTGCTTTGGCGTTGTTCTCCTAAGTTAAAGTTCAGGACTTGGAAACTTCCGCCTCCTTCGACGACTAAATCTAAGGCGCGGTTAATTAAGCCAGCATCTAATAAATGTCCTTCCATCAGGACGGTGCGGCTTTCAATATTAATGACAGCATGACGATCAATAATAATCGGTTCTGTCACCCGCAAGGTTAAACATTTGGCGGCTCCCCCTGCTTTTAAAAACTCTGTTAAGGGAGTTTCAAGGACGGTAAAACCCGCTTCTTGTAGTCGAGCTTTTAAGTTATCGCTGGCTTTGTTCATAATCACCGTCTGATTAATATTGACGGTATTACAAGCAAAGTTAACGGCGTCGGGTTCTTCAACAATAATCCGTTTTTCTGGAGGAACTCGCAATTCAATTAATCGATTTGAATAGGAATCAAAGGCGGGAGGATAATACATTAAATACCCACCTGTTAACGGACAAAAACAGGTATCGAGATGATAAAATCGTTCATCCATTAACCGCAGAGATAGAACTTCAATATCCAGCCACTCTGCAATTAGGGGGTGAGAATCGAGTTCAGACCGGAAGCCATATCCTGCCCATAAATAACGTCCTTCCCGGTCAAATAAAGCATCTCCAGCACCTTCAAAGGGGAGGTCTTTCGGAAGTTCATGAACGGTAAATCCTTGACTTTCAAACCAAGTTTTAAAATAGGGTTCTTCCCCTTGACGTTCTTTGTGATAAAAACGACTAAGAACGACGGTTTTATCGAGCACTAACCCAGCGTTGGCGGTAAATACCATATCCGGCCAACCTTTTGCGGGGGTTACTAAGTCAACAATGGCGTTTTCTTTGATAAGATGGTACAAACTTTGCCACTGTTCTCTGGCTCGATCAAAGGAGGATTTGTGGATATTGCCCTCCATCCAAGGATTAATTACATAGTCCACATCATAGTGGTCTGGAGGACACATCAGGAAACGAATTGAATCTGTCATTTTAGTTAGAATAGGGTAGACGCTACAGGTTGCTACCGATAAGAGATTTTTGTAGGGGCGAGGTCATCTCCAAAGTCCGTCAACTTCAGGCTAAAAGTAGGCACTCAAACCCGAATTCACGCGCTATCTGCTCCCCAGTCAATGATCCCCCCTAACCCCCCTTGTTAAGGGAGGGAACAGGAGATCAAAGTCCCCCTTAAAAAGGGGGATTTAGGGGGATCTCTTCTCGGATGTAATCACGGGTTTTCGGCTTAAGTTGACGGACTTTGGGTCATCTCGCCCTTACAAAAGCCCACTTCTAAGGTTAAGAAGGGGGTTAGGTCTATAAAAAGCCAATTTTTAATTATATCACTGGGATGTGGACAAGCATCGGGATTTAATGTCATGTTTTCATAACATTGAGTTGATGGGTGAGTCAGGTATTTTTTGAGCTTCTTACTTAACAAAATAGCGATCGCATCAACAAGTGATACCAATATAATAAAATGATGATTATAGTTAATTACATTTTTGTATTAATATGGGACGCCCATTCAGCAAAATTTTAAAAGCAGATGAAATTTTAGCAGATGCAAAAGTTCATAGAGAGAAACTTCTCAAACAATCAAGACAACGTTCACAAACTGGTAAATCTGTTCGTCCTCCAGAAATTAACACCCTACTCAAGAAAGGAGGAAATAAGTGGAGTTTTGGAAACGAAAAAGCATTAGAAGATTTTGTTTGGGATAATTTGATAAATCTGTTAGAGCTTACTCCATTAAAACGCCAATACAAAGTAAATGGAGAGATTTGTGATATTTTGGCTTTGGATAAAGATCAGCAATTAGTTGTAATAGAGCTAAAAAACATTACAGATCGAGGAGTGGTTCAACAACTCACTCGTTACTATAATAATTTGATTATGGTTAAGCCGATTGATTTGGAGATAGATTATAGTAAACCTATCCGTCTAATGGCTATTATGCCCAGCTTTCATAAACACAATTTTGTTGACAAAGAGCATAGCAAGCTATCTTTAGAGTTTCTCTCTTTTGAGATTCTTGAGCAACCGGATAGTTTGGATCTGTCTTTAACTCATATTGATAGAGAAAAAACTGTTTATACAAAAATAAATTATGATAAAAATGATGTATTTGATTTATCCTGTTATTTACCCGATCCACCCAATAGTTTACTAAAAATAATAGCAAACTGCTCACCTGAGCAACAGCAATATATTTTAAAGTTGAGAAAACAGATTTTGTGTTTTCACGAAAAAATTCAAGAAATTTATGCCCCAGGAGTTATTAAGTACGGACGAGGTAAAGATAATATTTGTGTTGAAATTCGTCAAGATAATCTCTTTTATCTCTATTTACCAATCCCAGATCGGCAAGTTATGGGTTCTAAATATCCTTTAGGTAAAATGCAAATTTTTACAAATGACTTTCAACAGATAAATCTTATTGGGTATATTCTTAAAGGTAAAAGATCTATTGATAAAGTCTATCACTACAAAGATTTTGAAAAGTTTATCCAGGTAATAGATTCTATAGAATCTCTGAATCAACTAGAAAATTTGATTAATATAGCTTTGCAAAATTGGTTAGAAAGGTTGTAGGAGGGACTGGTTATTTCCTATAAAGTTTGTTGCCCAAACTAAGTGATAATAGGTACGCCAAAACGCCGTATTAAATCCATCAAAACCCTTTTCCTAGAAGACAATTAACGTTTAGATCGGTAAACTTGAATTAATTCCGCAGCAATACTAATCGCAATTTCTTCAGGGGTTAAAGCACCAATATCTAATCCAATAGGAGAATGAATTGCCTGGAGTTGATGAGAATAAATCCCACAATTCTGTAAAGCTTTATAGACAACTTGGATTCGTTTTTGGCTGCCAATCATGCCAATATATTGATACGGTAAATTAATATTTAAAATACTTTTTAAAGCTTCAATATCATATTCATAACCTCTTGTTACTAAAGCAATATATAAGTTTTTTGGGGACGTTAATTGTTGTAAAACGGTTGCAATATTTTGATTAAAAATCAAGGAATTGGGGGGAAATCGTTCAGGAGAGGTAAATTCAGGACGAGAATCTTGGATAATGATTTTAAAACCCATAAAATCAGCAATTTTAGCTAACTTTTCTCCGATATGACCTGCTCCAATAATGAGTAAGGTAGGAGGGGGTTGTAGGGTTTCTATAAAAATTTGATCCGAGGCAGGGATAGGATGTTCAGATGTGAGTAAATAGGGGAAAGCAGCATCAAAAGAAGTCACTAACATAATCGATTTTCCCGCTTGCAATAAAGATAGAATATTTTCTGCTAAAGCGATCGCTTTTTCTCCTGACCATCGTTCTAATAAAACTTGCATTAACCCGCCACAAACTCCCTGGGTTTCTCGTTGTGGTGCGCCGGATAAATCGATATCAACCCATTGTTTTTCTCCGGTTTTTAAAACCTCTCTAGCTTGCTGAATTACTTTTGCTTCTCCAGCACCCCCCCCAACAGTATTAAACGTGCGACCATCCTCACAAATGATCATTTTTGCCCCCAGTTCTCTAGGGACTGAACCGATAACACGGGTTACGGTTGCAACGACCGCAGCATTTTCATATAAAACCTGAATCAGTTGTTGATAAAATTGAATAATCATGAAGTTAGAAAGGCAAGTAATGACAAGGGTATATTAGAATAAATGACTGATTAAATTGCTCAAGGTTCCGAGGAGTTTACTAACTTTAATTGTACCTGTTCAATAGCATTTAAAATAGCTTCTGGTGTAGCTGGAGAAGCTAATAAAATAAAATCTCGATTACCAAAAGCGGCAATTGCATCTCGAATTGCTTCTCTGACCGATATTGCTAACATAAAAGGGGGTTCTCCAACGGCTTTACTACCATAAATTACTCCATCCTGGGCTGCCCGTTTTAATAAATGAACGTTAAAATTTTTAGGAACTTCTTTAATGGTAGGAATTTTATAGGTACTAGGGGCGAAGGTTTTCAATCTTCCTTGTTCATCCCAGACTAACTCTTCCATTGTTAACCATCCCATTCCTTGCACAAAACCTCCCTCTATTTGCCCAATATCAATTAAAGGATTTAACGATTCTCCCACATCCTGTACAATATCCACTTGACGCAGTTTAAACGTTCCCGTAAATCCATCAATTTCCACCTCACTGACAGCCGCCCCATAAGCATAATAATAAAAAGGTCTACCCTTGCCCAGTTTAGGATCATAATCAATATTTGGGGTACGATAATAGCCCGTTGCCGATAAACTCACTCGTTGATTATAAGCTTGTTTAACTACTTCATCAAAGGCTATTTTATAACGGGGATAACTTTGACAATAAATCCAATCTTCTTCAAAAATTAAATCTTGAGGTTCATCAAGATTTAATACTTTTGCAGCGACTTCTGCTAATCGTTGTTTTAGGATTTCACAGGCATTTTTAACCGCTTGACCGTTCAAATCTGAACCACTAGAAGCCGCCGTTGCTGAGGTATTGGGAACTTTATCCGTACTGGTGGGCATGATTCTAAATCGTTTAATATTCACCCCTAAAGCTTGTGATGCAACTTGTAACATTTTCGTTTGTAAACCCTGCCCCATTTCTGTGCCGCCATGATTGAGTTGAATACTGCCATCCTGGTAAATTAATATTAAAGCTCCCGCCTGATTATATTCGGTTTTAGTAAAAGAAATCCCAAATTTAACCGGAGTCATCGCTAACCCTCGTTTTTGATAATCATGATTTTGATTAAATTGTTCAATTTCTAGTTTTCGAGATTCAAAATTTGATTTTTGTTTGACTTCTTCCCAAACTCGTACAATTCGATTATCAACAATTTCTTGACCGTAATGGGTGGTATTGGTTTCCCCTTCTCCGTGATAAAAATTACGTTCTCGAATGGTTTCAGGCGGTAAACTTAATTTCCTTGCAATTTTATCGATAATTTCTTCAATAATTGCCATGCCTTGTGGCCCCCCAAACCCGCGAAAAGCCGTATTAGAAACTTTATTCGTTTTTACAACTTGTCCCCGAACTTCTAAGTTAGGAATATAATAACAATTATCAATATGAAACATTGCCCGTTGCAGGATAGGAAAGGATAAATCCACACTCCAACCACCATCGGAATATAAATCAATATCTAAAGCTAAAAGTTGACCTTCTGAGTTAAATCCAACTTGATATTGTGCTAAAAAAGGATGTCGTTTTCCGGTGGTCATCATATCTTGATCTCGTTTGAGTCGAACTCTCGCCGGACATCCGGTTTTTTTTGCAGCTAAAGCGGCAATGGCTGCGGTGGGGTTCGCTTGGGTTTCTTTCCCGCCAAACCCACCTCCCATTCTTAAACAAGTGACAACAATTTGATTGCGGGAAATCCCTAAAACTTCGGAAATAATGGCTTGAGTTTCGCTGGGATGTTGAGTCGAAGAATAAACTTGATAACCGTCTTCAAGATTAGGAATTACCCAAGCAACTTGTGTTTCTAAATAAAAATGATCTTGACCTTGTATTTTAATATTCCCAGTTAAAATAAAATCAGATTCTTGTAAAGCAGTTTTGGAATTTCCCCGACGCATGATATTTTTATCGCCATGAACGCTATGATTTTGAATAGCATCCTCAATGGTTAAAATAGGAGTTAAGACTTCATAGTCAATTTTAATCGTTTCTGCTATTTTTTGGGCTGCAATTTCTGTTTCTGCAACAACCCAAACCACAGGTTGACCCCAATAGTTAACTTCATCCTGTGGTAATAAAACCTCATCATGTTTAATAGTTCCCGTGTTATTCATTCCAGGGATATCATCAGCCGTTAAAAGGGTCACAAACCCCGGAATATGATTCAGATTTGCAGGATCAATTTTTAATATTTTTGCCTTAGCATAAGGAGATAAAACCGGCCATAAGTATAACATTCCGCTTGGGAGTCTTTGGTCATCGGTATAAATTGCTTTTCCACTAACATGATTAATGGCACTTTCATGGGGTTGTGATTTAGAATTTTCTTTCATAATTTTACAGTTAAATAATATAGCAAGTCTAAATGATGGGTGATTAAAACCTGTAGGGGTTAGGTCTTCTAACCCAGACACACAGAGGGTTGGGAGGGACGCCACCCCTACCCAAAAATATTACAACCTTGGCTAGGAGAAAATTCAATAAAGAATTTTTCAAATAAATTAGCAATTAATCGTTTACGGTAATCTGCGCTTCCTCGCAAATCAGTTAAAGGGTTAAAGGTATCTTTTAATAAAATTTTAGCATTTTGAATTGTTGCATAATTCCAATGTTTTCCAACTAACATCGTTTCAATATTAATCGCTCGAATGGGAATGGCTGCAACTCCACCATAGGCAAGTCTGGCATGAATAATTGTATTATTTGTATCTAAATCAATGGTAAAAGCAGCAGAAACAATACTAATATCATCAGTTCCCCGTTTTCCGATTTTATAAGATTGGCTTAACCGACGAATAGCATTAGCAGTTATGGTTTTCGGAATAATAATAGAAACCATCACTTCTTGGGGTTGTAATTCCGTTTGACGATACCCTTTAAAAAAATCAGCAATGCAAATAATTCGTTCTCCTGTTAAACTTGCTAACCGTAGTTTAGCATCTAAAGATAATAAAACAGGGGCTAAATCTCCAATGGGAGAAGCGGTTGCTAAATTACCTCCAATTGTAGCCCGGTTGCGAATTTGTCGAGCCGCAAACCAAGATAACATTTCATCTAAACTGAGGAATATTCCCTTTAAGTTTTCTTCAATCTGGCTTAGAGGAATTGACGCCCCAATTTCTACATAATCTGAAGTCTGTTTAAGTTGTTGAAGTTCCGCAACAGATTCTAAAGAAATTAAAGTCGGAAACTCTTGATGATGATGGCTTATTTCTAAGCCTAAATCCGTTGCTCCTGCGACTAACTTAGCATCAGGATACTGTTGTAAAATCTCTAAAACTTCAGAGAGTTGAAGCGGACGAAAAAACTGTTGATGAGAGGTGATATAATGGAGAGAATTAACCGATAAATCAATTTGGGTTAATCGTTCACTAAATTGATCACCAGAATGGGTATTATTAACGAGTTCTGCTGCTCGACGAATAGGTAAATAACCCGTACATCGACATAAATTTCCTTCTAAAGATTCATCATTAACCTCACCTTTGTAGTACGCTGTAAACAAACTCATAATAAAACCGGGAGTACAATAACCACATTGGGAACCGCCCAAACTCACCATCGCCGCCTGTACCGGATGCAGACCCTCTTTCCCAACCCCTTCAACGGTAATAATTTCCCGTCCCGCCATCGTCGCCAAGGGAATTAAACAACTATTCATCGCTAGATATTGGGGTTGTCCATTCGACCCCTGACCCACAACCGCCACTGTACAAGCTCCACAGTCCCCATCCCCGCACCCCTCCTTCGTCCCCACCCATCCACTGCGGCGCAAATATTCCAATAAGGTTAGGGTCGGGGAAAGGTCTTGAATCAAAACCTTTTCACCATTAATGATCAGGCTGAAGGTGTTGTTTTGCATAGGCTGTAGGTTTTAAGGGTGGGTATTTCCGATTATTCCCATCTCTGCACAATTATCTATATTTGTCAAGATTTTTTCCAGAATGACTGTGACCCAAATTTTTTGAATCCCCCCTTGACAATAATGTATTATTTATGTAGTATATTAATCAGGAATAAAAAATACCCAAAAAAACGAACTGTAGCTGGGATGGAGGTGAGCGAGTTTGAAATTAGCTGAAGCCTTGATTTTACGAGGAGATTCTCAGAAAAAAATAGCGCAATTAAGACAACGGTTGTCCAGAGTTGCGAAAGTACAGGAAGGGGAACAACCTGCGGAAAACCCCGGAGATTTATTAGCTGAATTAGAAGCGGTAACGGCTGAATTGGTAACTTTAATTAAACAAATTAATCGAACTAACTCAACGACTGCCTTTCAAGCTGGAACATTAGCAGATGCGTTGGCAGAACGAGATGTGTTAATCTTGAAGCGAAATGTCTATGATAACTTAGTTCAAGAAGCCGCTATTCGACAAGATCGATATAGTCGTTCTGAAGTACGATTTGTCAGTACCATTGATATTGCAGCAATTCAGCGACAAGTTGACAATTTATCGCGAGATTATAGAGAATTGGATGCTCAAATTCAAGCGATAAATTGGCAAACGGATTTACAGGAAATCTAAACACTAAGCAGGTAGCTAAAACAACAGAAGCGAGTATAACCCGCCAACTGGGTTAAGTTGGAAATTCTTCGCTTAAACGCGAATTATGGTGACAAGGGGCAATGTCAACGGGTTCAATTCCCTAACAAGTTACGCCCAGTATTGTTACAAGAGTAAAGCGTAATGTTAATGTTTATTACCCTGTACTGATCTGTTGTTAAAGTGAGGGTGGGTTTGGGGTTTTTAGTGTTTATATCAGGCTGTAAATTTCAGCATAAATTATCAGGGTTGACGGTTAATTATTAATCAAAATTCTATCGCCCAAACCTAAGCCAGACCAAAATCTGTCCTATATTTCCCTATAGAGTCCTCTTACTCCGTTAAGATAGTCACAGTATCAAAACAGAACCCTCTAAAATTTAGGGGTTCGACTTAACGTTGTTGACGACTAACATGGCTTTCTATGATTAATCCTACTGACTGGCGTTCCCTGTATTCTTCTCTACACTATTTTCCTGAAATTTGGCCAATTTTGGACAAGAATGTGGGTCAAATTATCGCGTTACATGACTCTCACGGAAAACCGGAAGTTCGCCTCACCTATTCGCAAGTGTGGCAGCAAATTCAACAATTTGCCACCGGGTTACAAGCCCTGGGAATAGAAGCCACAACGGAAGGTTTACCAGTACGGATTGCTTTATTCTCCGATGATAGTCCCCGGTGGATGATTGCAGATCAAGGAATCCTGACTGCTGGGGCGGCAGATGTGGTGCGAGGGGCAACGGCCGATCCCTTAGAATTAGCTTATATTCTCAAAGATAGTGGCAGTACAGGCTTAGTGGTTGAAAACTTTGCCTTGTTAAAAAAATTGCGTCCTGAAATTGAAGATCTACCGATTCAATTTGTAATTTTACTGTCTGATGAAACCCCCAATTCCCGTGATTTACCCACCATTCCTGTTTTAAATTTTAACCAACTGATGGAAACAGGGAAAAATACCCCCCTTAAACCTATACCCCATCATCCCGACACCTTAGCCACACTCCTCTATACTTCAGGAACTACGGGAAAACCTAAAGGAGTGATGTTAACCCATGAAAATTTACTTCATCAAATTAATGCAATTCCTGATGTGATTCACCCCGACCCCGGTGAAGTATTTCTGAGTCTTCTTCCCACTTGGCATACATTAGGACGCACCGGACAATATTTTTGTTTATCCCAAGGTTGCACCGTTGTTTATACCAGTATTCGTTATTTTAAGCAAGATTTAAAGCAATTTAAACCCCATTATATGGTCAGTGTTCCCCGGATTTGGGAATCAATTTATGAAAGTGCACAAAAACAATTTCGGGAACAACCTGCGACTCGACAAAAAATTGTTAATTTCTTCTTTTCCATCAGCGAAAAATATATTTTAGCTTCTCGCATTGTTCAAGGATTAACCTTAAATTTAGATTCTCCTTCAACCTCTGAAAAATTCCTCGCCCAGTTACAAACCTGGATATTAGCCCCGATTCATCATTTAGGCGATCGCTTAGTGTATCAAAAAGTTCGAGAAGCCACAGGGGGACAATTAAAATTTGCCATTAGTGGCGGGGGTTCCTTAGCCATGCACTTAGAAAATTTCTATGAAATTGTAGGGATTAATTTATTAGTGGGCTATGGTTTAACAGAAACCGCCCCGGTGTTAAGTGCCCGTCGAGAATGGCATAATTTACGCGGGTCATCCGGTAAACCCATTCCCCAAACCGAACTTTGCATCGTTGACCCCGAAACCCGTCAAATCTTGCCCTTTGGTCAAAAGGGGTTAGTATTAGCCAGGGGGCCACAGATAATGACGGGATATTTTGAAAATCCCCAAGCCACAGCAAAAGCTATTGATAGCGAGGGCTGGTTTGATACCGGAGATTTAGGTTGGTTATCCCCGGAAAACGACTTAGTATTAACAGGTCGGGCAAAAGATACGATTGTTTTAACCAATGGTGAAAATATTGAACCCCAAGCCATTGAAGATGCTTGTTTACGCAGTCCTTATATTGATCAAATCATGTTAGTCGGTCAAGATCAAAAATGTTTAGGGGCTTTAATTGTTCCGAATTTAGATGCTTTAAAACAGTGGGCAATTCACCAAAATTTAA
Source organism: Planktothrix sp. FACHB-1365 (assembly GCF_014697575.1). Lineage (GTDB taxonomy): Bacteria > Cyanobacteriota > Cyanobacteriia > Cyanobacteriales > Microcoleaceae > Planktothrix. The sequence goes on from NZ_JACJSC010000033.1 coordinate 38,314, forward strand.
CCTTAAAATCTTCTGAAGCATCCCCGATCCCAACTCAGGAAATTACCTTAGACAGTCCGGCGGTTCAAAACCTGTTTCGAGAAGAACTCAACCGCGAAGTTAAAAACCGTCCTAGTTATCGCATTGATGATCGCATTGGCCCGTTTCAGCTACTTTCAGAACCCTTCTCTATGGAAAATGGGATGTTAACTCAAACCTTGAAAGTCAAGCGCCCCGTTGTAATGGAACGCTACCGCGATATGATTAACAAAATGTATGAAACCGTCACCCGTTAGCAGTGAATAAGAACTTGTCAACTGAGGATAGCCGTCACCATCTTTGCATATCCTTGTGGGATGCAGTTGATGTACGGTTGTGTACGGGGGGCGTGCGCGTCCCTCTACAGGGTACGGGTGACGGAGGACTGACAACGGACAAAAATAATAACTTATGGACAATCTCAGACAATTACTGTTAAAACGACCGATCAACGTGAAAGCGGTGGTCACACCCCGTTGGAAGGAAGAAGCTCAACAGCAACTTCAAGTCCAAATTAATCAAATTGATAGTCAGTTGCAACAGTTAGAAATGCAAGGACAACGGATGATTGCAGAAATTAAACGCCAAAGTCTGCAACCCCTTGGCCCCGATGCCCTGCAACAAGTAGAAGAGATACAAGTTCAAGTCAATGAACGTAAAAGTCAACTCTTAGATCAGAAAAATCAAAACTTGCAACAACTCCAACAAGTTCAAACTTTAGAACTTGAACAAGAAGTGAGTCAAGGACAAATTGAAAGCATCTTTACCGTTGTAGAAGGCGACAATTTGATCACTAAAATGCAAGTCGAAATTCTCTTACGAGATGGTCTCATTGAAGAAATTCGCGGAGACATTTAAGGGGGGTTGACGGTTAACGGTTGATGGTTGACCGTTAATAGTTGGCTGTTGACGATTGATGGTTAACAGTCAACGCTGATTGATCACGTTTGAACTTTATTTTTTTTAGCGCTTATGGCAATTCACGAAGTTTTTATGCCTGCCCTTAGTTCAACGATGACTGAGGGTAAAATCGTTTCTTGGCAAAAATCCCCCGGCGATAAGGTGGAAAAAGGGGAAACCGTTCTGATCGTTGAGTCAGATAAAGCCGATATGGATGTGGAATCCTTTTATGAAGGATATCTGGCTACCATTATTGTTCCGGCCGGAGAAGCGGCTCCTGTGGGTAATACCATTGCCTTGATCGCAGAAACCCAAGCTGAAATTGAACAGGCTAAACAAAAAGCTTCTTCTCAGACTGCCACAACAACGGCCCCAGCACCCGTGGCTCAAGCAGTTGCAGCCAGTTCACAGGCAACCACCGCAACTGTTGCAGCCGCACCCCCGACAACGGCACGCAATGGCAGAATTGTTGCTTCTCCTCGCGCTCGGAAATTAGCTAAAGAACTCAATATTGATTTAGCCAGATTAACCGGAAGTGGCCCCCATGGTCGCATCGTCGCCGAAGATGTGCAAGCCACTTCTGGAGGTTCAACTTCAACCCCAACGGTTCAACCGTCTATCCCTGCTCCTACCGTTAGCAAGCCTGTTGCTCCGGTTTCAACCCCAGCACCAGCGGCTGTTCCTCTAGGTGAAGTGGCCGCCATGAACACCCTACAAAATGCCGTTGTCAGAAATATGACGGCGAGTTTATCGGTTCCGGTGTTCCGGGTGGGATATACCATCACAACGGATGCTTTAGATCAGCTTTATAAACAACTGAAATCTAAAGGCGTCACCATGACCGCACTATTAGCAAAAGCGGTGGCGCTGGCGTTACAAAAACATCCGATTGTCAATGCCAGTTATGTTGAAAATGGGATTCAATATCATCAGGGTATTAATATTGCGATCGCTGTGGCAATGCCCGATGGCGGTTTAATTACTCCGGTGTTAAAAAATGCCGATCAAGTTGATATTTATTCCCTCTCTCGCTCTTGGCAAGATTTAGTGGAACGGTCTAGGGCAAAACAGTTACAACCGGATGAGTACAGCAGTGGCACCTTCACCCTGTCTAATTTAGGAATGTTTGGTGTAGATCGCTTTGATGCCATTCTCCCTCAAGGTCAAGGTTCAATTTTGGCGGTGGGTGCATCTCGTCCGCAATTAGTGGTTTCTGCCGATGGTTCAATGGCGGTTAAACGTCAAATGCAAGTTAATATTACTTGTGATCATCGGATTATTTATGGGGCAGATGCAGCCGCATTTCTGCAAAGTTTGGCAAAATTAATTGAAACCGATGTTCAATCGTTGACGATGTAATACAGTCATCAGTTATCAGTTATCAGTTATCAGTGAAAGAGTTAACAGTTAATAGTTTTCAACTGTTAACTTAAGCTTCTTCAAAAATGATCACGGATTCCGGTTGACTATTGACGGTTGACTGATTATTATTAGCTAATCACTGTTGACTGATAACTGATAACTGATAACTGATTTATGAAAGCTATTATCATGACCGAAGTTGGAAAACCCAATGTTTTACAACTTCAAGATGTACCTGATCCTGAAATTCAATCCCCAACTGAAATTTTAGTTCGTTTAAAAGCGACGGGAATTAATCCCATTGATACAAAATTACGCAGTCGCGGCACGTTTTACCCGGATCAAATGCCCGCAATTTTAGGTTGTGATGGGGCGGGAATTGTTGAGGCGGTGGGTTCTGAGGTGGAAAAATTTCAAGTCGGCGATGCGGTTTATTTTTGTCAGGGGGGACTAGGTGAGCAGTCTGGAAATTATGCAGAATTAACCGTTGTTGATGAAAAATTTGCCACCCTTAAACCTCAAAGTTTGAGTTTTGTTGAAGCGGCTGCATCTCCTTTAGTTTTAATTACCGCTTGGGAAGCGTTGTATGATCGAGGACGATTACAACCGGGACAAAAAGTATTAATTCATGGAGGTGCTGGCGGTGTGGGTCATGTTGCTATTCAGTTAGCAAAATTACAAGGAGCAGAGGTAGCAACAACCGTTGGTTCTGATGAAAATATAGATTTTGTGAAGGAATTAGGGGCTGATTTTGTTATTAATTATAAACAGACAGATTTTGTTGAACAAGTGTTAGAATGGACGCAGGGAGAAGGAGTTGATTTAGCCTTTGATACCGTTGGTAAAGAGGTGTTTTATCAAACGGTTTTTGCCATTAAAAATTATGGGGATTTAGTCACCATTTTAGAACCTGATCCTAAGTTTGGAACCTTCAAGGATGCTCGGTTAAAAAATTTACGCATTAGTTTAGAATTAATGTTAACACCGATGTTACAATCTCGCATGGATGATCAATTGGATCAAACCAAAATATTACAACAATGCGCTCGGTTAATGGATGAAGGGAAGTTAAAAATTGTTGTGAATCAAACCTTTCCTTTAGCAGCCGCAGCCGAAGCTCATCAACAATTAGAAGCGGGAGGAATGAAAGGAAAATTAGTCTTAACAATGTAAAATCTTGAAATTGATCATACAAAAGGGAACCCAGGGCTGTTTCATTTTGTATGAAAATTTCTATGACCTAACCCCCCAGCCCCCTTCCCTGCAAGGGCAGGGCTGTTTCAAAGTCGGGTGAAAAAGAGTAAAGTCAGGGCGATCGCTACCTGATAAAATCAAGAGCGGTCGCTTATTTTTTTGTCAAATAAAGATGCTAACAAGTTTAATAGAAAAATTAAAAGAAGTCAAGGATTTTAGAAAAAGTCAGGGAAAAAGGTATAGGTTATGGGAAGTGTTATTAGTAGTAGTTTTAGGGGTGATGTCAGGGCATCAAGGATATCGAGAGATGGGGTATTTTGTCAAAGCGAACGAAGTTATCCTGAAAAGAACATTCAAGCTCTATAGTGAAGAAATGCCATCTTATTCAACAATAAGGAGGGTCATCAGAGGAGTAGATGAGAAGGATTTAAGCAAAATAGTAAAAGAATGGTCAAGAGAGAATTCTCCTAAATTAAAGGGGATAGAGGGATTAGCAATAGATGGAAAAAGCTTAAGAAGTACGGTAAAAGACCCCGGAAATCAAAGACAAAATATGGTAATAATGGTATCTCTATTTAGTCAAGAAACAGGATTAGTATTAGCGACGGAAAAGTTCGAGAGTAAAAAGGGGTCAGAACAAGCTGTAGCCCAAGAGATAATAGGGAAATGTGGTCTAAAAGAAAAGTTAATAACGGCAGATGCGTTGTATAATTCAGGTAGAACGATGGGGATATAGAGGAAAAAAGCCTTATAGAGAAACGGTTTATTATATAAGTAGTATCTGGGAAAAAGCAGAATTTTTTTCCCAAAAGATTAAAGGGCATTGGGGGATTGAGAATCAAGTTCATTGGGTAAAAGATGTGTTATTTAAAGAGGATAGTATGAAAATTAATCAAGTACAAGCGGCGACTAATTGGGCACTGGTCAACACCCTAGGATTGAATATTTTCAGAGGTTTAGGATTTTTATCAATAACAGAGGGAAGAAGGTGGTTAGGAAATCAGTGGAAGAAATTACTGGCTATCTCTTGAACCCAACGTTAAAACTTAAAGAATAGAGCGATTAATTTAGAGAAAATAGATAAAAGAATGAGGAATGTAAGTCTTACTCCGTAGGGAATAGGGGTATTTATGCTGTTTAGACTAATATTGGATATAACTGATAGATAATATTAATTATATCCCCTATTAATTCTTCTGAAAATAGCTATCATGTTTGAGAATTATGGCTCAAAAGTAGGCTATAATTTTCAAACATGAAACAGCCCTGTTTCTGACCCCCACCAATACCTCCGAGAAACCGGGTTTCTGCATTAACCTTTGCTATGAATAGAAAGAGTTGTTAAGAAACCCGGTTTCTGATTCCCACCAGCACCTCCGAGAAACCGGGTTTCTGCATTAACCTTTGCTATGAATAGAAAGAGTTGTTAAGAAACCCGGTTTCTGATTCCCACCAGCACCTCCAAGAAACCGGGTTTCTGCATTAACCTTTGCTACTAATAGAAAGAGTTGTTAAGAAACCCGGTTTCTGACCTCCACCCACACCTCCAAGAAACCGAGTTTCTGTCTTAACATGAGCTATTAACAGAAAGATAACATAATAAACCCGGTTTCTGACCCCCTAAATTGGGTCAATTAAGTGGTAATAAAATGCACCCAAAAATCTCCATCAGGCATACAAACTCGACGGATTAAAGGGTAGGAATACCGCAAATAAGCACCACTTAAATCGGTACGATATCCTGATGAAAACCATTCTCCATAGGGGTCATGTACCAGTAAGCCTTTTTCGTCATAACCCACCACGGGCATAACATGACCAAAGGAGGTAAAATAACCATGAATCACCGCAGGTTTGCCATCGGCTAACCAATCTTGTAATTCCTCCATTGTCGCCCGTTCTGCAAAGTAATCTTTTGCTCCATAATCTTTAACAATTTTAGCTAAATCATAGGGACTCCAGCGACTATAACCTTTTTGTAAGGCATATTCATAAAGTTCATCTTCAAATTGACCACCACTGGTACGCCGACGAACTCCTAAATATTGCAAACACATAGCAATAGAAGTGACGTTACAGGAACCTGTGGGATTATAATAGTTATCCAATTGAGAACGATAGGGAAAGTTAGCCAGTTTGATACTTTGAGGACGAGGTTTAGGACAAACTAAATCTTTCCCTTGATAAATTTCGGCGTGTTGATCAAAGACATACCAAACAGATTGTTCTCCAAATTCATCAGCCCGAAATGCGACTCGAATATGACCCCGTAAAGGTTCGTAGGCGAGGAGTTTAAATTCTTGACCTGCTTTAACTCCTTGCTTTTCTGCATCACTCAGTTGAGAGGAAGCAACAGGTCTAAGTTTTAAAATAGTTTCTTTTGTAATTTTAAGAATGAGAACATCGCTAGAAATTTCTTCTCGCTTGGTTTCAATTAATTTTTTGGCGGTTTTTAATCCTAAAAATCCTGGTTCTCCGCATTCCATTAAGGTTTGAAATCGATGGAGGGCTGCGGTTGATTTAGGGCCAAATTTGCCATCTGCTGGAGGATCAAGCAAAGTCAAATTAATTAATATAACTTGAATTTGACGAGTTAATTCCTCATCAGTTGAGATCGCTTTAATATCATAACGTTGTTCTGTTCCTAGGATGTCTTGTAATTTCATATTCAGTAATTGATGCTATAAATTTAGAGTGTGAGAAAAACAAATGACGATGGCAATAACTCGACCGAGGTTACAGGGGGTTAGACTACTCCTGACTTGATAAAAATTTCAGACGTTAATGATTATTCTGTAGATTAGCATAATTGGGTACTCCTCTACAAAAATTAACAATTCTCAAAGAAGATCCAGATTCCCCAGAAGGAAAGGTTTCAGGGTTGACAGTTCGTGATTGACAACTCACTGATCTTTTGTGGAAATATAGGTTGAAATCAGGATAAAACCGAAATTCTACCGCTCTTGTAAAGCGTTAAGAAACTCATTCATCCGTCATGACAAACGGGAGATCACCCCTGATGAGAGTGATCTCCTAGGGGTAATTCCCAGTCGATGATTTGAACAATCAGGATTAAATTATTCATTGAGTTTTAAGCTTTGAATTTTAGGTTCAGGAACACCCCAGCCTTTAAGAATGGTATAGGCGATAATTTGATGACCTGCAATATTAGGATGAATCCCATCACGAGTTAATAGATTTTGTCCCTGTCCCCCATAACGCTGATAGGTAATAATCACATGACGAAAGGGAACATTTAAGTCAATAAATTGACAGCGATATTGTAGAGCGACTTCCCGCATTACAGCAATATATTCTGCAATTCGTTGATTTTCTCGACTGCTGAGATCTTCATAAATAATGGTGGGGGATAGCAATAAAACAGGAATTCCTTTAGTGGTTGCAACCTGTACCATTGCGGTTAAATTTTGGCGATATTCTTGAGGTGTAGGAATATTTGGTCTGGCTGGCGTTGGAGTTTGGAAACTTTGCAAGACATCATTAACTCCAATATTAATGGTAATTAAATCGGGTTTTTGATCTAAAACATCTCGTTTAAATCGTTCCGATAGTTGGGTTGAAGTATTACCAGAAATCCCAGAACTAATCATTTCAACGGGTTGTTGAGGATACAAAAAATTCAAATAGCGTTGTAGCAACCAGACATAACCGCCATATTGTCCTCCACTTTGGGTAATACTATCCCCAACGACCACAATTCGATGTTTATTGCGTAACACTTCCGGCTGGGGTTCGATGACGGGTTGCGGTAAGCTAGGCGTTGAGGGAAGAGTGGGTTTTTGGGGGGGTGCAGCTTCGATGGGTATCGATGGAGCGGTAGAATACCATCCTAAACAACCGATTGTGATCGCAACAAGACATTGCACTACAACTGTCTGAACCTGTTTCATCTTGGAGGTGTATTGATTATGGGAAACGACAGCAACGGTGATTTTGCTGTATTAAAATCCCACATATTTTAACCAGAAATGGAAGATTAACCAAGATTAATGACTCACGGCTTGGAACCCTTGTAAAGTCAAGGTTGTTCTCCACCTAGATTAAAACAAGTTAGTTAAAGGAATTGTTGGCTTTTTTTTGACATTCCGTGATCCCGTGTTACCCTAAAGAGTATGCGATCGCTTCATTTTGAGTTGAATATGTTAAACTCAGGACAAATTATCCAAGACCGCTATCAACTACAATCCCAATGTGGACGGACTGCTACCGGACGTCAAACTTGGCTGGCAATAGATCAGCAAACTCAAGAAAAAGTCATTATCAAACTGTTAGCTTTTAGTCCACAAATGGCGTGGGAAGAATTAAAACTGTTTGAACGAGAAGCCCAGGTTTTACAAGCTTTAAATCATCCTCGTATTCCTCGTTATCGAGATTATTTTTCCCTCGATCAAAGTGTTGGGGGTGGTTTACCTTGGTTTGGATTAGTCCAAGATTATATTCCCGGTTCATCGTTACAAGATTTGTTAGATCAAGGACATCGGTTTACGGAATCTCAAGTTAAAAAAATTGCTAAGGATATCTTAAAAATATTGATTTATTTGCATGAATTAAGTCCTCCGGTTTTACATCGAGATATTAAACCGAGTAATTTAATTTTAGATGATTCAGAACAAATTTATTTAGTCGATTTTGGAGCCGTACAAGCCCAAGCCAGTGTGACAGGCGTAACGTTTACTGTTGTCGGAACCAGTGGTTATGCACCCTTAGAACAATTTTGGGGTCGGGCGGTAGCCGCCTCAGATTTATATGCGTTAGGTGCTACATTAATTCATTTATTAACCAATACTTATCCGGCGGATTTACCTCAAAAAGAGGCTCGAATTCACTTCCAAGATCGAATTAGTTTAAATCCGAATTTTGTTCACTGGATTGAACAAATAACCGAAATTTCTTTAGAAAAACGATTACAAACCTCACGGGAAGCTTTAGAGTTGTTAAAAGCGGGAAAAATTCGTCCACAAAAGAATCAAAATATGACTCCCCAACGGGCTTTAATTAAAAAACTGAATCAACCGTTTTATAGTACGATTAATGTTGATTACACCCCAGAGCATTTAAAGATTTACTTACCCCCCAAAGGATTTGGAAAACTATTTAACCTGGAAATCGGGTGTTCTCATTTACTCATCATTTATTTCGGTTTTGGTTTCTTCTTATCAATTTTTATACCGATGTTTTTGAGTGATCCCCTGTTATTTTGGTTTTTGTGTTCACTCCTATTTGTTTCTGGCTTCCTTTGGTTATTCTTTTTAATTGATGAAAAAACCTGGGTTGAATTTGATCACCAGGAATTTAAAATTATCCGCAAATCAAGAGGAATTCAATATCGTTTACAGTCGGGTTCTCTATCCAATATTATTGGTGTTTTTATGGAAAAAAAACAATCTAAATATGAGGTGGTAATTCGCACGACTTCCCAAACTCACCGCATTGGTGAAGTCTTTGTAGCAGAAGAATGCGCCTGGTTAACCCAAGAAATCCAAGATTGGCTTTATCCTCGGTAAAGAAACCGGGTTTCTGGCAAAAATTTGGGGGTTGAGCAATTAGACATGGAAAAAGAAACCGGGTTTCTGGCAAAAATTTGGGGGTTGAGCAATTAGACATGGAAAAAGAAACCGGGTTTCTGGCAAAAATTTGGGGGTTGAGCAATTAGATATGGAAAAAGAAACCGGGTTTCTGGCAAAAATTTGGGGGTTGAGCAATTAGATATGGAAAAAGAAACCGGGTTTCTCAAGGTTTCTTGCTTAACACTTTTATCAACGGAGAGGGAGGGATTCGAACCCTCGGTACGGAGTTACCTGCCGTACAACAGATTAGCAATCTGTCGCTTTCGACCGCTCAGCCACCTCTCCAGGAGCGACAATTAAATATACTAACAGATCATTTTGGGTCTGTCTAGGGGTTTAGAAAAAAATTGGTGTTCGGGGTCGTGAGGGAAGACCCCCCCTTGTAGAGAACAAACCAGGGTGTATGATTCAGCATAGACTAACGAACCCTTTGTAGCGTCTTCTCAAGCTCTGCCATGAACAGACAAGAACTTTTAGATCGGTATCAAGCGGGAGAGCGCAATTTTACCTATATTAACTTAAGTGGGGCAAATTTAAGTGGTGTCAATTTGCAAGAGATTGACCTCACGGGCGCAAACCTAACAGGCGTAAACCTCAGTTGGGCGGTGTTAAACCAAGCTCAGTTAGTGGGGGTGTGTTTTCGTCGGGCTGATTTACGCAATGCGGTATTAACGCGCAGTAATTTCAATCAAAGTAATTTGAGTGGCGCTAATCTCACTAAAGCAGATTTGCGATTTGCAACCTTGAAACAAGCGGATTTGAATTGGGCGATTTTGACAGAAGCGGATTTAAGTAATACGGATTTAACGGGTGCAAAATTAGATCAAATTAATTTAGAGCAAGCTAAGTTAAATCATGCTTTATTAATGGGTGCAGAATTAATGGAGGCGAATTTAACTCGTGCGAGTTTAATTGCTGCGAATTTAACGGGAACGAATTTGCGAGAATCACGGTTAATTGGTGCGAATTTAAAAGATGCTATTCTCACTCAAGCCAATTTAACCGAAGCTGACTTAAATGGGTCTACCTTACGCTCGGCGAATTTAACCGGAGCCGATATGCACCGAGTGATTTTAACCGGGGCTGATTTAACGGAAGCCATTCTCGATAGTGCTGATTTAAGCCGAGGAAATTTAACCGGTGCTTATTTATTAAAAGCCAGTTTTAAGAAAGCGTATTTATTACGGACAAATTTAGAAGAAGTCTATCTTTTATGGGCAAATTTAAGCGAAGCTAATTTAAGAGGAGCCAACCTACGCAAGGCAGATTTAAGTGGATCTTATTTAAGCGATACTATTTTAAGTGAAGCCGATTTACGGGATGCTTTATTAATTGAAAGCCATTTAATTAGAACCAATTTAGAAGGATCTAAATTAACGGGGTGTTGTATTCATAATTGGGAAAAAGTAGACGTTGAATTAACTAAAGTAGAGTGTGATTATGTCTATACTCAATTTGATTATACCAGTAAAAAACCCAAAAATCGTTATCCGAGTGATCGAGATTTTTTGCCGGGAGAATTAGCCAATGAACCCTCGGAAGATAGCCATTTAATTACTGTGGAATTTATGGAATATCCGAATTGGGAAGCTTTAGTTTATACGTTAGTTAAAGTGGAACAGGAAAGTTATGAACTCCAATTAATGATTCAAGGGTTTGAATCCCAGCCTGATCAGTTTTTCTTGCAAGTAAAAGCTAATCATTTAGTGAATACGAAATTATTGGCGGAACAAATTTTAACGTCCTATTTGTCTATGAAAAAGAAGATTTTAGAGAAGCGATCTGATATTTTGGGACTCTTAAATTTAGAAGTTCCTATTTTTAATGCCTCCCTAGATTTGCAAGAAATTCCTGAACCTGCCTTACCTCCCCCCCCAGTAGTCGAACATCAAAACCATCAAGCTTTATCTCAAGAAATTTCTCGTCAAATTCAATCGATTTTGCGATCGCAAGAACCTGAAAAATTTGTCATTAGTGTGCAAAGATTATTAGATTTCTTAACTAAAAATGGGGTAGAACTCGAAGAAATTCAACATCAAGTGATTATTCAAGGAATTGTTCAACGTGCACAACAGGAACCTTTATTTAAAGAAAATCTATTTCGCTGGGAACAAACTGCAAATCCCTCTGAACGGGTTTCATTGATGGGGGAATTAGTTCGATTTGCGATCGCACTTTTATGGGAAAAATAAATAAGTTAACGGCTGATTTGTCAGGGGTGAATTCTTGTTTTTGTCTAATACTACCACCACCAACGGGATGTCCAGAAGCGATCGCCTAAAAGCCAAGCTAACAAGCCACAGAGGAGTCCACCGACCACAAAAGCCATCAAAAAAGATTGAGGAAATCGCAACCCAGACAAAAAGCCGCCAATCATAAAACCACAGCCAAATCGAGCAATAAAAGTAATCCAATCAAATTTTGGGGGTGATGTCATAAAGGTTTTAATAAAAACGACATATTTTTACCCGCTTGTAAAAACTAATATATCATTGTATCCTGGCACCTGAGCGATGACTGTATCAGATATTTTATGTTTTCGTCCCCTGATGGGGAAAAAGTAGAAACTAACACCCCTATCATTCTCTCCGCTTACCGGATTAGATTTACTGACTCAGATTGCTAAATATTAAACCGTAGCCTAGCTTACAGATTCTTTTCATGGTTTTCACTCCTTGGCAGGATGCTGACCAACTGCTTATAATTAATATTAGTGGTATAGTTAGTAATAAACCTTTAGCAGTATGTATCCAACCCTGAATAACTGTAGTCCATAATCTCAAAAGCACTTTGTTTGGTAAATTAGAAGGTCAAGAATTCATAGTTGAACAAGAAAAACTAGAAATGATCAAACAACACCTTGCTGATAATTTTCCTGATTTTCACCCCAATCAAATGATGATTAAGAGGTTAGAATTAGCTCTGAATGATCATAAAAAAATATCGGGTGCTGATGCTAGTTTTTATTTCCATGAATTAAGAGAAGCTGAATTAATGGAGCAAGGATTAATTTATAAGGAAGCTCACAAACAAGCTTTAAAAGATTATGAAGTATCGCCTTTTAGTGTCTATCATCCTGACGTAATTAGGGCTTGCCCTGATGAATTTAATAAAAATTGGGAAAGAGCTTGGGGGATTACATAAAATGCAAACTATCAATTTAGACTTTCATAGTCGAGCGCGTGTTTGGCTAAAAGATAAGCCACGTATCATATATCCAGCCCTGGATATTATTACTCTGGATATGATTACTAAAGATATACAAACGGGTTTAGCCTACAAACCAGGCAGGCGACAAACAGCCCTGGAAATCATTATCCCTGTGGGGCCTAGAGTTTGCTATGGACTTTTAGGTGCAGAATTTATCCCCAATAATTTTGGGAAACTATCTGTAGAGGTACGAGTATCAACCGAAAATGAATCCATTTTTCACAGATCAATTGCTGACGAATTTGATACAGTAAAAATTGGATTGCCAGAAGAGTATAGCCAGAGCGTTATCGACGGAATCGTCAATTCTCTCAATAATCAAATTATACAAACTCTAGGTTCAGGAGTAATCAAAATAGAACAAGCTGCACACGGAGAAATTAGTTCTTCTAAAAAAATGTTCCGCAATATTGCAGCTACTGTTATCCAGTTGCTTCTACTCGATCAAGTGAGTCCCCAAGAAGAAGTAACAGAAATTGTGAAAACCTATGGTTTGGCTTCAAAATAGTGGATAATTCTTCGTGTCTTTGTGGTTCCCTATTATTTCCCCCCATAATAAAACAAAATTTCTTTATCTTTTAACCCTTGAAATCCCGCATCAATTAAGAGTTGATTCAGTTCATCTTGAGCAATATGTTTAGCCCCAATGCGAACAATTCGAGACCGCATCGTATTACTAACACCACTACGTTGACGTCCGGCTTCTAATCCCATTACTTTATTGTAGAGATCAAGCTTTTCTGGAGGAATCGGTGTACCATCAAAATCAATCCCTTGAGCGATCGCCACATCAATTGCATCTGCACCTGTCGTTGTATTAGCGTCTGAAGACATAAGATAATTCCGATTTAATTTTTAAACCCTTCTATTCTACCCTAATCCGGTTTAACGATACATTTGAGTTTCTAAATCTTTAATCACCCGTTGCTTATCCGGTTGTCCTTTTAAAAGTTTTAACAGTCCTAAACCTTGATGAATGGGTTTATTATTCGCAGGTTCAGCCAAACCACTCACCCCATCTATCTCATCCATAATTGTACGATAAAATGCGGCGCCAAATAAATGATGAATGGGTTTTTCACCTTCTCCAAAGGAACCCACCGCCATCCAATTATTTCCGATTGCTGTAGACTGATTTCCGGTTTCTGAAACCGCCGGAATTCCCAATTTAATTTTATCAGGGTTTGACCCTTGTGCGACTTGAGCAATCGCCACCCTAGCCGTCATTTCCACTAAAGGAACTGCACCTTTAATCATTACATTTCCTGATAATAATCCCAATCCTCCTCGCGACACAGAATTATAGGATTTTTCTGCTAATCGTTCAATTTTGACTTCAGCAATATCAATCTGTTGAATCCCCGTTGCGGGATAATCTTGAGTAGTTTCTAAGATAGATTTTAGGGTAGCTTGAATGATTTTAAAGCCTTCTAAATAGTCATCACTATCAAACTCATTATTTAAGGGGGAATCCGGTTTACGGATTAATTGATAAATCACTTTCCCAATCGCCGGAATTTCAGCCTTCATCATCCATTCATCTAAGGCGACTAAGGTTAACACATCGACAACATTTTGCCCTTCTCGAAGTTGAATATAGGTTTTAGCGTATCTTTTTTGATCCGACTCTGATAACTGGGATTGATTATAAATCGCATTAATAATCAGAATATCCAAGGCTAAAACCCTGGAGGTTACACTAGCGCGTAAATAGTATTTTTTTAAGTCTGCTTTCAAGGATGAATTGAGAATAATCGCATCAATTTTTGTTAACGCCTCTAAATCAGGAACCGCTTCTCCAGAACGAACATACTGATAGGTTCCTTTTAATCGCATTCTTTCATCTAAATCTAAATGCGATGTTTCTAACGCTGTTTCTAAACACTGTTCTAAACCCAAAGACCGGGAATGATGACTCGCAATAATATAGCGTTGACCCATATCGGAATAAAGTTTAGAGGTCAGCACTAAATAATCTAATAAATCTAACGCGGTAAAATCTTGAGTAGCTTGCACCTGATTCAGACGGTTATAAGCGTCTAAACATCTAATTTTAGTTTGTTCATACAACGAAGCTTGATTAATCAAACGATTAATTTGCCGATCTAAATTGACTTCGGAATTATAAAAGGTATGTAGCACTAAAAACGCATCATTGCCTTGAACTCCACATCCTTTCATGCGTAAATTAGCACCTTCTGTCCGGTTGGGAGGAATTCTAACCGTGTAGGTTTTTCCACTTTTTAAGGTAACAGTTTGATTGCCTCCTTGATAAGCCGTTTGATAGGAAATAAAAATATGATAAAGTTCATCTAAGCTCCAATCCGGTGCATTGGGATTATTTAAGGGTTCTTCCGATTCTGAACCCAACTGATCTACCCAATCTTGACCTTTTTTCCACGTCGATTCTACGGAATGGGCTGCTGTCTCTCTAATGGTTTTTCCCGCTTCTGTCGCTTTATGACTAATGGTTTCTCCGAGATTTGATACGGACTGTTTGGCTGCTTCTGTGGCTTTTTCCGTTAAAGATTTACTGGTATTTGCTGCGGTTTGACTTACACTGTCTTTCAAACCCCCTGCTTTTTGAGTGATAGAATTCCATAAGGATTTATTTTTGCGATCGCTCATCGATTTGCTCCCTCTTCAACGGCCTGAAAACCATGATATAGCAGATTGTTTGATTGAAACTCAGTTGAGTTAGAACAATAATCTTAATAACATCGGTGCGGCTGTTTCTAACATCCCCAAAAATCCACCCCTGGGTTTATTCGTGTCAGGATTTTGTCGATATTCCAAGGTTTCTACTAACTGGAGTGAAATTTGTTCTCCCTCTGGAGAATTTAAGGTTTTATACAATTGTTGAGCTTGTTTTGCATCCCCAATTGCCCCGACTAAATCTCCTAAATCTGCCCGGGCCATACTTCGACCAAAATAGGCCGCCGCTAAATTGGGATCGAGTCTTAAAGCTTGATTATAAAAATCAATGGCATTGACATAATGACCTGACTTGGCTTCCGTCACCCCTAAACGGTAAAAGTCCTCAGCACTGCCACTATTAGCAGGAAGCCCGACCACACCCACTAACTGAGCATTGTTGAGACTTTTAGGATCTAAAATCGCATTAGTGAGATAGGAACTTCTTAAATCTGTTCCATTAAGGATAGCTCCTGTGAGATTAGCACCTGTTAAGTTGGCCCCAAATAAACTCGCCCCAGTCAAGTTAGCCCCTCGCAGGTCTGCCCCTGTTAGGTTTGAGCGACTGAGATTAGCGCCTACGAGGTTGGCGCCATTCAAGTTAGCACCGACTAAATTAGCGAGTACCAAACCCGCACCACTGAGATCACAATTCTGACATTGTTTTGTGGCGAGAAGTTTTTGAGTTTGTTCTAAATTTTCTGCTTTTGCTGGAGTTAGAGGACTGAGTACCACTAACAAAGCAACACCAGCTATCATTCTCTGTTTCATAGGACAGATGCCAAAAAAGGGCGTTGTCGCTATCATAAAATATTTTCAGGGTTTTTGCTATCTGCTGACTAGAAGTTAGGAGTTAGCAGTATTGATAAGAATCACAGTTAAACCGTGAATTTGATCACACCTATAGGGGTTTTTGTGTCACTGCCAAACAGGGGAATTGAAGGAATAATAAGAGCCAAGAACAGGTGCGTATAGGTGATCCCCATGTTGGTGAGTGAATCCACAGTTAGTATCGAAGGATTGGTGAATCAAATTTTTTCTTCGCGCCAAATCACCCGAAGTGACCAACGAGTCCTGATGTCGTTATTACTCTCCAAAAACGACTTAAGTTTAGAAGAACATTCCTATATTGATCAAGTTTTTGAACGCCTTCGGCGAGGATTAATTCATGTTGTGGATTAATGATTAATCAATCTCGATGAAATCTTCTCAACAAAATTTAACTTAAAAACTCTGTCCCTCCCCTGAGTCAGGGGAAGGTTAAGGCGGGTTTAATTAAGATGCTGTTGAAGCAGTAACCGCCGTTTCTTTCTCAGAATTAGACCCCTGAGTTCCTAACTGGATCAGTTCAATTTTATAACCATCGGGATCTTCCACAAAGGCAATCACTGTTGTTCCGTGCTTCATGGGGCCAGGTTCACGAGTAATTTTACCGCCTGCGGCTCTAATTTGTTCACAAGTTCGGTAAATATCATCGACACCCAGGGCGATATGACCATAACCGGTGCCGATTTCATAGTGTTCTACCCCCCAATTATAGGTTAACTCAATCACGCTCTGCTCGGATTCATCACCATAACCCACAAAAGCTAAGGTAAATTCACCCCCTGGATAGTCTTTTTGACGCAGCAATTTCATTCCTAAAATATCGCAGTAAAACTTTAGAGAGCGGTCTAAGTTTCCGACTCGTAACATTGTATGAAGGAGTCTCATGGTTGGTGTGTTCCTAATAATTGATTTAAGATGGCTTTATTTATATTAATACAACCCATTAAATCGTAGTAAGCCCTTCAGGGCTTTTTCTTAGAAACAGAGTCCTGAAGGACTCACTACTTTTAGGCTCCCATTCCTGAATATTGTTTTAATCCTTGTTTCCATAACCAACGATTGATGATAAAAAATAAGGTTCCCCACAAGAATATCATCAATAAACCTCGAACTATATCAACGGGAAATCCTACAATAATAGAAGCCGGAAAATAAACCAGGTAAGGAAAGGGAGTCCATAAGGTTAGTTCCCGAATCAAGGGCGGAAACACTTCTAAAGGTGCAATGATTCCTGATAGAAATAAATAAGGTAAATACCAAATTTGTTCAATAGCACTCGCTCGTTCTGTCCAAAAGGAAAATAAAGCAAAGGTATATTGAATAATAAATCGTAGCATAAAAGCCAGGATTAAGATTAATAAAAATAACAAGATTTGTCCTAAACTGGGTATCCAAAAGGATTGAGGATAAAGGGCAAAAAATAAAAGAATTAGCCCTGCAATAAAGGGAAGGCGGGCAAATCGTTCCGCAATATGGCTGAGAAAATGATGCCATACAGGATCAATGGGCTGTAATAATCGAGGGGATAGTTTTCCTTGAACGACTTCTTTTTCAAATTCCCAAATCACCCAAACAACATTAGCTTGTCTCACAATAAAGGCGGCTAAAAAATATCGAGCAAATTCAAGTTCACTCAGTTCAATATTTTGGGTTTGGGAGGCTTTAATCCAAATTCCCATTAAAATAAAAGGCAAGGAACCAGACAATGCCCATAAAAATAATTCGGCTCGATATTCGACCATGTAGGCATAGTATGTTAGCAGTAAAGTTTGAGCGATTTTTAAAATATATTTCATAAAATTATTCAATTAAAATTATTTTTTTGATTAAAGGTTTTGTTTCTTTGTTGAGCATCAATAATTGTTTGATTTTTAACCATTGCTGTTTTCGATTTAAAATGGAAGACAGTAACAATTTCCAAGCTTTGGGAGACAAAATAGAGGTTGAGGATAAAGAAAAAGCATTTACTATTTTAGCTTTTTTGAGAGCGACAATACTCCAATGTAATTTGAGATAATTACGGATATCTTGAAGGCTAGGAAGATAGATTTTATAGTCTCTCTGAACCAGGTGATAGAGTTTTTCTTTAATTAAAATATTAGTATCAAGTCGTTTTTCCAAAGAAATCTGTTGATTATAAGCTCCGGGCCATATTGTTCGATAAGCTAAACATTTATTAATAAAAATTGCATCGCCAAATTGAGCAATTCTAATCCACGAATCAATATCATCACAGTTAGCATCTAAACTGGAATCCCAACCCCCGGACTGAATAAATGCGTCTCTACGATAGGCGACTTGAATGGGTGTTCCAAAGGGAATTTGTTCGAGAAGCATTCCATAATGAATGTCTTCTTGGGGAATATAAAATACTTTTCCAGGGCCAATAATTCGAGTTCGACTGAGTTCTTTTTCATAGGGATCAACTTGGGCAGCTTGACAGGAACAAATCACAACTTGGGATGTGGAAGTTTGACTTTTATGAATTTGATAGGCACTAATTGCCTGAATCATTTCTTCAATACAATCTGTTGCTAAATAATCATCATCATCTACGGGTTTAATCCACTCTCCAGACGCTACAGCAACTCCTGCGTTCATCGTGGCTGAATGACCTTGATTAGTGGGGTTACGATGGTAAACCAGCCGATAATCCTCTTTTGTTTTTAAGGATGCAGATAATTTTTGAACATACTCTTCAGTACCATCCGTCGAATAATCATCAACAACAACCACTTCACAAGGCACAGTTTGATTTAAGGCAGAATCAATTGCCCGTTTTAGTAAAGTTATTCGATTATAGGTTGTAATCACGATGCTAAATTTCATCGTACTGCCTCGCTTAAGAGTCTGCTCATTCAGTTACTATTTAGCCTAACACATCTGCTCACTCTTCAGAAATTGATGAGCTACGCTTTTCTTTTAGATGTGTTTAAAAAGGGGTGTTAGTCTCGAATTTTGAAAGGCAGATTACAACGTCTAAGTTAAAAAAATTAACGTTTAGAAATCAGTTTTATTTTTATAAAACTGATTTCTAAAAAAAGTCAACTAATCAATTTTTATTAAACATCGAGTGATAGAGTTTAACGATTAATTAACACTTCAGAAAAAGTATACCAGATTTATTCCTCTGTTGACAAGTATAACACCGCTTCCAAATCTTCTGCTTGAGCCAATCAGCCTTTTCTCACAGTCTCTTGCCAGGTTAGTCCCTATAAAAAAATTCTACGCCTCTTTCAGGGATCAGGAGAACGTAGAACGTAAAAGTTATGAAATTTAACAATTATTCCTCCCTTAAGGGGTTACAAAAGTGCCGTGTAAACCGTAAGGGATATGATGTTTTAAGTGTAATCGGGCGATCGCTCCTTGAGTCAAGTCTCGACCATCCAAAATCACAATATCTGAACGATGGTGATGGGAATCATAGACCACCGTTAATAGCCATCCATCATCTTCTGCGATCGCATTTTTACGCGGAACAAATACAGGTTCACTCACAAATCCTTCCGGTGCAGCGCTCCACAATTGACGCTGCTGGGTGTTTAAATCTAGTTTGAGAATTGCTTGTAATGGTGCATTTCCTTGAGGAGAATGGGCGGCTCCTAAATATAAATAACGGTAAGGTCTACCCATTAAATTCGGATGTAAAGCTGGAAATTCACAACAGCGAGATTCAATTCTCTCCCTCTCTACTTTTTCAGTAGTTAAATCTAAAGAAAAACGCCAGAGTTGTCCCGGATCTAAACGAGAAAAATCCGTTTCTCGATAATCGTCATTGGGGCGAACTTCGGGGAGGGATTCATAACAGATAGAATCTACAATAATTCTATCTTGATCTTCATAAGCATTGGCGTGATGGAATACAAAACCCGATGAGGTTTCAAAATATTTAATTTTGCCCGAATTACGGGGAATCACAATAATTTTAGTCGGTTCTTTGGGTTCAAATTTAATACATTCCCCTGCTCCTGAGAATCCCAATAAATAGGGAATGGGATTAAATTTTACTGGATTTTGGAAGAAAATACAATAATTTGGAGTCATGGCAAAATCGTGAATAAAGGCAAATCCTGGAACGGAATGAACCTGTTTTTTCAGTAACTTTCCTTGAGTAGAAATTTCATAAATTGTAATGAGGGTGGATAATTTTGGTTTAATTGAAAAATTGACTAAACACGGTTCACCGCCATTTTTTTCACAATTTGGATCAATCCGAACATGAGCCGCAAACCCATCTCCGGGTTCTAAAATCCCATCTAAATCATCAATTCCTATAGTTTCTAAGGTATGCGGATCAAGTCGATACGGTTGAGCTGCTTCCCACAACGCTAAGAGTTTTCCCGCCCAATAAATAACTTGAGTATTGGCAATATTTTTAATTCGTAAATCCATAAAATTTGCCAACCAGCCCCCCGGTTTTTGAGTTCCAAAAACACCCCGATAGAGAATTTTTCCAGCCTTTTGTTCTTCTACATAACCTTGGGTTCGCACAAATCGATTACAATAATGGGCGCGACCCTTTGTAAAACGAATCGCAGATATCATGCCATCCCCATCAAAAGGATGACGAAAAGCTTGTCCATTAATCTCTAATAAACCGGGGCCATTACGATAAAGGGTTCCTTCTAATTCGGGAGGAATTTCTCCCTCAATATCATCAATCCAGTAATCATATTCATTCGGTTGAGACAGATAACCTTTTTGCCAAGCTTGGAGATCGTAGGATAAGGAGTCAGAGGGATTTAAAGAGGTAGAAATCAGATTCTGCATTTGAGATAATCAGGTTAAAGGTTGACAGTTAATTGTTCCCGTTCAGAGGGGGCAAGGTTAAGACTTAAAGGTTCCATTTCTGCATTATTATCGGGCAACCAATGAATAAAAAGAAGCGGTAATAAGGTGCTAAGATTGGTTACAATTACCAAGAGCCATAATTGGTTAAAGTTGGTTTCAGTAATTCCAAACCAATGAGTTAGTAAAGCCCCCAATTCATAAGAAATTAATACGGCTGAATTGGAAACAGACATTAATAAGGCAAATAACGTGGCTTCTACCCCAGGGGGACATAAACGGGCTGATAATACTAAAACAGGCATATAGGCAATTTGTCCCATAACTGCCAAAATCAAACTATCTCCTAAACTAAACCAATGATCATCAATCCCTAGGGCACGATTGGTATGGGTCACTAATAACAACATGGTCATTCCCAATACCGTTGAGATCAGGGTTGACCAGAAGAAGATATTCCGAAAGGAAACCGACTTAAGAAAGCGTTGAAATAGCCAAACTCCCACCAAAGAAGCAAAACTGGTCACTAAACGAACTCGCCCTAAAAATTCCGGTTGAAATCCTAATTCATTCGTCGTAAAAAAGAAAAAAGCAGCATCAGCCGTTGGTGTTGATTGCAAAACAAAAATAAAGGCTGTAGGCAACCAAATCGATTTTTGTGTTATGGCTTGACGCAAATTTTTGAGTTGAGATTTGATTCTTTTCCCGTTCAAGTTTTCCGGTATCACTTCTTCTGTAATCAATCCGGTGACTAAGGAAACAATTAAGGGAAAAGTAGCGGTCATGAGAAATATCGTTTGGGGGTTAAATTTTTCTAACAGAAAACCGCTTAAATAAGCTGTAATTAATCCTCCTATTGCCATTGATCCCCAACAGGCTGATTGTAAAGACCCGATATGACTGATAGATTCATGACGTGCTCGTTCCACAACCAAAGAATCAACAATCACATCGCTAATTGCTACAGAAAGGGAACTCAATATAATTACACCCGCAGCCGCCCAGGGAGTATGCACAATTGTAGCTAGGGCAACCCAGGATGAGGCTCCTAATAGTCCCGATAGAATTAAATAGGGGCGACGACGATAGCCAAAAATGGGTAAACCGTCGGAAATAAACCCAAATAAAGGTTTTATAACCCAAGGCAGGGGGACAATTCCCAGTAAAACCGAGACTTCCACTGGACTCATCGCCAATTCATCCTTGAGGAAAAAACTCACTGCTAAACGAGCCAGTCCTAAGATTCCTTGGACAAAGTACACCAGTAAAATGGCGATCAGTTCTGGGGTGGGCTCATTGTCAAAAAATAGGGTCTTCTGAAAGAATTGCTGGAGTTTCTCGATGCTTGTTGAAGCCATCAGGATTAAGTCAAGAAAGATTAAGAAATGTGAATATCCTAGATCATAACCTGTGGACTGTTGAATGGGGACCTTGCCCATTCCCGATGATCTGATTGGGTGACACGGGAGCAAAAATATGAGTTTTGAGTCTATAGACTTGGGATTCTACAAAAATAAAAGGAGCTTATCCAATCAACTGCTGATCCAGAAGATCGGCAGTTTTTCTGTTGAGCCGGGAAGCAGGAAGGCTCTTACTCCTCATCGAGATGTTCAGCAACGGCTTGGTAGAGTTCGAGAACATGGTGATCTTGTAGGCGATAATAAACTTTACGGCCTTGTTTTTGATAACTGACAAGTCGCATTGTTCTCAAGACGCGCAATTGATGAGAAACGGCGGATTCACTCATCTCTAAAATTTGGGCTAAATCGCAAACGCAGAGTTCTTGTTTTGCCAAGATCGATAATAACCGTAACCGATTGGCATCCCCCAAAAGACTGAAAAATTCTGCCATTCGTTGGGCTTTTTCCAGATGTAAACCTTGATGTTTTAAAGGATTAATCTGCTCAATATCAATAATCGGGTGTAAATCACAGTTGGGTGTTTCAATTTGTTCCCATTGTTGAACGGCTACTTGACTTTGATCAGATTCAGATTGCATTCGGCATAAATTCTTAGTGGATCTATTCCCGATACTTTTTTGCTAACATTTGTTAACAAATACATAAGTTAAGATAATTTCTTAACCAAGGCGTATCAACCAATGCACGAAGGAAAATCCCTCGCGCACCATTTAGATCCCTGTCCATCTTTAAT